>JANLST010000163.1:0-3742 GCA_031362505.1 Sphingomonadales bacterium | reverse complement strand
CCCAGCTTTGGCTGGCGCATAACGGCCCGGCCGGGGCGCAGGCCGCTGTCAGCGCGCGCTATCCCTCGCCTCAGGGCTGGAGTCCGGCTGGTGGCTGGCGCGTCGACAAGGAGCTAGTCTTTGCGCATGCGCTTCAGGAATCGCAATTCCGTACAACGATCACCAGCCCGGCTGGCGCGCGAGGCCTGATGCAGGTCATGCCCGGTACGGCGGCAATGCTGTCGCGGCGCCGGGGCGAAACCTCCGTGGGCGCGCTCAACAACCCGTCGATCAATCTTGAATATGGCCAAAGCTTTATCGAACTGATCCGCGATATGAGCGAAACCGGAGGCCTGCTGCCCAAGGTGATCGCGGCCTATAATGCCGGGCCGCAACCGGTCGGCGAATGGAATGCACGCACCCGGGACAATAATGATCCTCTACTCTACATCGAATCGATCCCCTATTGGGAAACCCGCAGCTATGTGACGATCGTCCTGCGCAATTACTGGATGTACGAGTTGCAGGCAGGCGAGCAGGCCAAAAGCCTTGCGGCCTTGTCCCAGGGCCTGTGGCCGCGCTTTCCCGGCCTTCCGGGCGCAACGGCGGTTCGTCTGACCTCCTCTGGCGGCGTTGCCAGTGCCGATTGATGAGGCACGGGCTTTCTTGCCCGTCCGCATCGCACTCCTGACCATTTCCGACAGTCGCTCGCTTGCAGAGGACAAATCCGGCGATGCGCTCGCCGAACGCATAGCCGGTGCCGGCCATATCCTCGCCGAACGCGCACTTTTGAAGGACGATGCCGACGACCTTGTCGCGCTGCTCCACCGCTGGGTAGACGATCCGAACATCGATTGCGTCATCACCACCGGCGGAACCGGCGTCACTGGCCGCGACGTGACCCCTGAAGCACTGGCCCGGCTGGGCGGCAAGGACATTCCCGGCTTTGGCGAGCTGTTCCGCTGGATCAGCTTTGCCAAGATCGGCACCTCGACGATCCAGTCGCGCGCTTGCGCCGTCGTGGCGCGCGGCACCTATGTCTTTGCGCTTCCAGGATCGACCGGCGCCGTCAAGGATGGTTGGGACGAGATCCTGGTCAACCAACTCGACAGCCGCTTTCGCCCCTGTAATTTTGTCGAACTGATGCCGCGGCTAAAGGAAGTATAGGGCCGCTTTCGACCCCATTGCCGATATTCAGCTTCCGTCCCAGCCGAAGACGTCTTCCAGCCCCAAGCCAAAAACACGAGCGATACGAAAAGCGCTTTCGAGACTGGGCGAATAGCGCCCCTGTTCAATCGCAATCACAGATTGCCGGGTGACTCCGATTGCTTCGCCCAGTGCGGCTTGGCTCATTGCACCGTTCTGTTCGCGCAACTCTTTTACGCGGTTGGTGATTGAGGGACGGCCCACCATGGCTCAGAAGCTGCGGCGCACGAGGAGTATCTGGAACGCGTACTCTGTTATTTGCGACATGATGAGGCTTCCCATAATCAAATGGAACAACATGTTGCCATCCGAATAGGCAAGGAAGTGGCCGAGCGACGAAACGACACCAGCGGCTAGGACAAATCCGGACCAGTGGCTCGAACGTAACTGTATTTGCCGCTCGCGTTCGTCCACAGAGGTGTTTGCCTCTCTGGGGGAGGATACCGCCAACACGACTTGCACGACCACCGAGCCAACGACGATAAGGATAACTAAGGCGATAGCGATTATTGGCGAGGCCGTTTCCCCGAGCGCCTTCGACGCCGCGCGCACGATATGTAAATAGTAGAAGCCGGCAGACGTCATCAACAAAGCCATTACCCAGGCAGATTTTTCTCGAAACGACATGAACGGCTCCCTGTGTAAAATATTTCTTACACCGAACTAGTAAGACATTGCCGTCATGTCAAATATATTTAACATCTCGTCTTGGATCAGCAGGTGTCGACAACCTTTCTCCCAATTCATGCCATTCCAGAACAAATCAACCCTGGCCCAAACATACAATTCGTTCAGACTGGAGGGTTCCATCTGCCTGATAAATCTCTACCGACCGAAACCGAGCTAGCTATCTCAGGAGCCATACATGCAGTTTGACGATGTTATCCTCGGTCGACGGAGCATCCGCGGTTACAAGCCGGACCCGGTTCCCAGGGCACTGATCGAAGAAATCATCGGTTTGGCGATGCGTGCTCCGTCGTCGATGAATACCCAACCCTGGAATTTCTACATCATCACCGGCGAACCGCTGAACCGGATCCGCGCGGGTAACACTGGGCGGATGGTGGCAGGCGTTCCGCAATCGCGGGAGTTCCGCACCGGTCAGGCCTTTGCAGGTCAACACCGTGACCGGCAGGTTGGCGTCGCCAAGCAATTGTTTTCCGCGATGGGGATCGAGCGTGATGACAAGGATATGCGCCAGGACTGGGTGCTGCGCGGTTTCCGCCAATTCGACGCACCTGTATGCGTGATCGTGACCTATGACCGGGTGCTGGATGGCAGCGACGATACACCCTTCGATTGCGGCGCTGTGGCGACTGCCCTGGTCAATGCCGCCTGGTCGCGCGGGTTGGGTGCTGTGATCAACAGCCAGGGCATCATGCAATCTCCGGTGGTGCGTGAGCATGCCGGAATAGCCGACGATCAGGTCATCATGAAAAGTATCGCGCTGGGCTGGCCGGATGAAAGCTTCCCGGCGAATGCGGTGGTGTCCGAGCGCAAATCGGTTGAAGAGGCAGCGGTGTTCGTCGGCTTCGAGGATTAGGCGGGCATTGTCAGCTTGGTTTGGACCGTTGGCGGCGAAGCCTCTGCGCAATGGCGGATCAGCGTAACTTTCTTCGGATGACAAGTTTGAGCCCCGACCAAATACTGTCAACTGCACAGACCTTTACGTCGACCCAGCCCATCGGAAGCGCAATCGCGCGAATTGTGTCTTCGGAAATGTCGGTGGAGACCTTTGAGGCTTTCTTGGGCCAGGACACCCAGACGAAACCGGCAGGGGCGATCAAGGTTCTCAAGTCACGCAAGAGAGGCTCCATAACAAGACGCTCCCGCACGAATATGTGGGCGGCATCCAGCCCGGTCGACATGGAGGTATGCTCGATCAGGTCGAGTGGGCCGATTTCGGCACGTACGCTGTCAGGCATGTGGCTGAACCAGACCGTCAGCCCGTCCTTCAACGAGAGCTTTTGCGCCAATGGCGTTCCTGAATAGCCCGAGCTCGCCATCGCCCATAGGTTGCACGTCTTGGCCGGACCAGCAACCGTTTCCCCGCCGGGTTTTCGGTGCTAGGCCATCGTGACAATCTGGAGAGGCCCGAATGACAGCAACGCCCGATTTCGATTTTGCTCTTGGCGAGAATGCCGACATGATCCGCGATACTACGCGGCGCTTTGCCGATGCACGGATTGCGCCATTGGCCGCGAAGATTGATGCGGAGGACTGGTTTCCACGTGATCTCTGGCCAGAAATGGGTGCGTTGGGCCTGCACGGCATTACTGTTGAGGAAGAATGGGGCGGGCTGGGGCTCGGCTATCTTGAACATGTCGTGGCGGTCGAAGAAGTGAGCCGCGCCTCGGCCTCGGTGGGCCTCAGTTATGGCGCGCATTCGAACCTGTGCGTCAACCAGATCAGGCGCTGGGGTTCGCCCGAGCAAAAGACCAAATATCTTCCCAAACTGATTTCGGGCGAACATGTTGGCGCGCTGGCCATGTCCGAAGCGGGGGCAGGATCAGATGTCGTTTCGATGAAACTCAAAGCCGAAGCATCGGGTGATCGT
>JANLST010000158.1:0-3801 GCA_031362505.1 Sphingomonadales bacterium | reverse complement strand
TGGGCGAACTGGCAGTGATATTGTCGCCTTTGAAACCTGAAATCGGGATCGGCGTGAAACTCTCAATGCCGATGTCGCGGGCAAAACACGCGTAATCCTCGACGATATTTTCATACCGCAACACGTCATAATCAACGAGATCCATCTTGTTCACGGCCAGAACGATGTGACGAATGCCGATAAGATGCGCGAGATAGGAATGCCGCCGGGTCTGGGTAAGCACGCCCTTGCGTGCATCAATCAGGATGACAGCGAGATCGGCTGTCGAGGCGCCGGTCACCATGTTGCGGGTGTACTGTTCGTGTCCCGGGCAATCTGCAACGATGAACTTGCGCTTCTCGGTTGCAAAGAACCGATAGGCGACATCAATCGTGATACCCTGTTCGCGTTCTGCAGCCAGGCCATCAACGAGGAGCGCAAAGTCAATCTCCTGGCCTTGCGTGCCCACCCGTTTGCTGTCCGCTTCGAGCGCTGCCAACTGGTCCTCGAAGATCATCTTGCTGTCATAAAGCAGCCGCCCGATCAGCGTCGACTTGCCGTCATCGACCGAACCGCATGTGATGAAGCGCAGCAGGCTCTTGTGCTGGTGCATGTCGAGATAGGCGTCGATATCCGCGGCGATCAGGGCGTCGGTCTTGTAAACAGGGTCGGTCATCAGAAGTACCCCTCCTGCTTCTTCTTCTCCATGCTGGCATCGCCACCATCCTTGTCGATCACCCGGCCCTGGCGTTCCGATGTGGTGGTCAGCAACATTTCCTGAATGACTTCGGGCAATGTCTTGGCGTCACTCTCTACCGCACCTGTCAGCGGAAAGCAGCCAAGGGTTCGAAAGCGGACGTTCCGGTCGATCGTCTGGAGCTTTCTGCCCAGTATCTTTTCGATACGCTCAAGATCGTCGGCCATGAACAATTGGCCCTCCCATTCGTACGTCGGGCGCATGGCAGAGAAGTAGAGCGGCACGATCGGGATATTGTTCAGATGAATATATTGCCAGATGTCGAGCTCGGTCCAGTTTGAGATCGGGAAAACCCGAATGCTCTCATTTTTTGACTTTTTCGTATTGTAGAGGTTCCACAGTTCGGGCCGCTGGTTCTTCGGGTCCCAACCATGACTCGCTGTTCGGAACGAAAAGATCCGTTCCTTGGCACGACTTTTCTCTTCATCGCGCCGCGCGCCGCCAAAGGCGACATCAAAACCGTATTGATCCAGCGCTTGCTTTAACCCCTGAGTTTTCCACATGTCAGTGTGCAATGGGCCATGGTCGAAGGGATTGATGCCGCGCTCGATGCATTCGGGATTCTTGTGCACCAGAAGTTCCATGCCCGATTCCGCCGCCATCAGGTCGCGAAATTTGTACATGTCCTGAAACTTCCAGGTCGTGTCGACATGAAGCAAAGGGAAGGGCGGGGGCGAAGGATAGAATGCCTTGCGCGCAAGGTGCAGCATTACGGCGGAATCCTTGCCCACCGAATAAAGCATCACCGGCTTTTCCGCATCGGCAACAACCTCGCGCATGATATGGATGCTCTCGGCTTCCAGCCGATCAAGATGGGTCAATGTTCTTGTCATGCGGCTCTTTTGCCTCTCGTCCTGCACCGTGCCAAGAAACTAAATCTTAGCGGGGAGCAACATGCAGCCAAAGCGTAGGCGATGCACAAGATTAACCGGCTGCGTTCCTATCGCAGGAAAGGAACGTCCGTCTTGAACAGGTGCATCTTCAGGACTTGGGCGAATACCAGATGGGTGACGTATAAGCACGCTCCTGATCTTTCATCCGCATTTCCGGCGGCATTTTGACCTTGAAGCGCACCGCATCATAAGCGACCCAGCGCGGCGTCGGAATCTCCAGGACACGAAGATAATAGAAGGCCTTCGTGCCTGGTTCGAAGCTTGGATCAGTCCAGACAGTTTGCAATTGGGCGGCTCCGATACTGTTGGCATAGGTGGCAGTGGCCAGATCGACGGTATCGCCAACCGGCGCCAGTTTGCCATTGGCGAGGAGCGGTCGCTTTGCCGGATCGCTCCACACGACATTGTAAATCTGTTCATGTAGCTTTCCCGCCTTGTCGACCCATCCCTTCACGACCTGGACACGATCAAGATTGGCCCCAATCGGGTCTTTCAAGGCACTGATGATAAATTTCGGCGCGCCTTTGCCCGGCTTTAGATCTGCGCCCATCGGCACGCCGCGCGAATAGCCGGCTTTCACCCAATCCGCCTTGAGGTCTTCGGCGCTGAAATCCCAACCGCCAAACATCCGGACCTGCATCCGTGGACCGGTCGTCGCGTAAACTTCCTTGCGGGTCATTGCATCAAAGATTGCGCCGCGTGTGTTGGCTTTGGCCCATACACCAGCATACCCGCCGGCAAGAAAATGCCAGCCAAAACGACCAATCCGCGTGCCAATATTTTGAGGTTCGATCGCCCGTTTCGCATTGGGTTCCACTCCCGAATGCTTTCCGAAGAAATTGTCTTCGTCTCCGGTCGAGAGCGCGGTGTGAGAGTCGGTCGAGCCGATCATGCCCAGCTTGTATGGGTTGACCCCAGTCATCTGTTCAATCAGCAATCCGCGCTTCAAGGCCTCACGCACATATTCGCCAGCAAACATGTCCGGCGTCTTCTTGCGCTCCATCGTCAGATTGCCAAGTTCCCAGCCTGCCTTGCCGTAATCGGCGAATTCGTCATTGGGAGAAAGGAAGGGGTGGGCTTCGCTGTCCCCTTTGATTTGTGTGGCTTCGACCAGCGGTTCATGTGCCGCGCGCCGCTGGGCGTAGGCGGCAGTCATCGCGCCGCCGCCGGGCTGCGTCATTTGGAACATCAGGCCATTGGAGACGTTTGAGTTGTGCGGGATGGCAAGGATCCTGCCGCCGGTCGCTTTTTCATAGGCGTCCATGTAATTCCACAGATCGTCTGGCGACGTTCCAACAAACGATGAATACGGGAGGACTTTTTTTGCCTTCTTTTCACCATCGCGAAAAACAACAACACGGTGGAGGTTATCACCCCTGGGCATGAGCGTATATTCGAAGCCAACAAAGGCAGAAAACTTGCCGGGATTGTTGTAGCGCTCGACAATATCCAGATGTTCGTCCCAGGTTGAGCGTGTGCGTTTTTCAGATGCCTTTCTGTCGAGCATTGATGCAGGAAGGGTCCTTTTGGAAAAGCCATCGATGAGTTCTGCCGCCACTTTCTGGGAGCCCTCAGGCCCTTCCTGGAGCATGTCATGCCAGCGCCGGATCAACGGATCGCGGATCAATAGCCGTGGCGCTTCAAAAATATTTCGCAGCAGCGCCAGTCCATCGGAATGGTCGGCAATGACAAGGAAGTCGAGCGGGCGGGCGAGTTTGGCCTTGATCCCGGTGGACGACGTTACTTCCTCGCCCATCGCAAATCTGAGAGCCTCTTCCGGCCCGAGCCGGACGCCGAAACTGAACGCGTCCGCTGAATTGGACGTGTGAAGATGGGTGTCTCCCCAGTAAACCTGTTCAGGAAATGCAGTTTCCTTGACCTCGCCGTCGCTCTTTTTGCTGCCACCGATACCGCCCTGCTTCCCGCAGGCCCCCAGCAATAATGCGGTGGCCAATACAAGCGCGCTTGCAAATACAGGTTTCATGGCTGCCCCTCCAAATATTGAACTGGAATTGTGCAGCGACATTTCGGTCTCGGCAAGCCCTGATTATCGTTTTTCGAGTGCATCCTGTGCCAATGCCAGTGCGCCCAAGAGACCGGCCTTGTCTCCTAAAGCGGGGAGGACGATTATCTCCTTTGCCCGGCCCTGAAAATAGCTTTTGCCAAGCAGTT
>JANLST010000102.1:0-7519 GCA_031362505.1 Sphingomonadales bacterium | reverse complement strand
AAGACCGCTCCGAATTTGAGCTGGTCCTGGATCGCGGCATGATTACCTCAGACGACAGGCAGACGCCCGTGTGCGAGGTGGAACTGGAGCTCAAGCGGGGGGATCCCGCCGCGTTGTTCGATTTTGCAGAGAAGATGGACGTTGTCACGCCGATACGGATTGGCGTATTGAGCAAATCAGAGCGCGGCAGGCGGCTTCGGAAATCGGCGATCGTGTCACAAAAGGCCGAGACTTTGAGGCTCGAGCGAGACGCAACGCTCGCGCAAGCATTCCAGAAAATCTCAGGATCCTGCATCAGGCAATTCCGGCTGAACGAGAGTCTGATAAGCTGGAACAACCCGTCAGCATTACATCAGGCGCGTGTCGGTCTGCGCCGATTGCGTTCGGCAATTTCGATATTCCGGCCAATCCTTGCAGACGAAAAACTGGCGCCGATTCAAGAGGAGCTGCGCTGGCTGTCAGGCGTCCTTGGCCGCGCACGCAACCTCGACGTGCTTGTATTGCGGGCAGAGGACTACATGTTTGTCGAGCCTCTGCGGACCGCAGCCAAGGCTGCCTATGCCGATGTTGCTATCGCGCTTGCTTCTCAACGGGCAAGGACGTTGCTGCTCGACCTCGCCCGATGGCCGGCTGTGGGGGACTGGCTCTCCAATCCAGAAACCCGCGTTGCGCTCTCTGATCCCGCACGCGATTTTGCTATCGCCCAATTGGAGCGCTGCCGGCGAAGGATCAAAAAGAGCGCGGGCGATCTTGCCAGACTTGATGATACTGGCCGACACCGCATCCGCAAGGATGCCAAAAGGCTGCGATACTGTGCGGGATTCTTCCAATCGTTGTTTGATGAAAATCGACAGGCGCGCCGCTACAAGCGCTTCATCGGCGCGCTCGATCGCCTTCTGGCTGAACTTGGTACGCTCAATGACATTTCAACCGGTACTTTGCTACTTGCCGAAATGGGATTGGAACCGCCTGGAGGGCCAGATGTCTTGATTGGAGATAAGCCCAGAGATGAGCTTATCGACAGAGCCACCAACGCACGCGAGGAATTTCTGGACGCGAAGAAGTTCTGGCACTGAGCGTCATATCGATTGACTTCGCCAATATCGACAGAGCGAGTGGGCCGATCACCTCTGATCAAACAAGTGTCATCCGACGCCATGCCATTCGGCTCAGTGTTGAGCGCCCTTCAATACCCAGTGGCGACCCAAAGCGCGTTCGGTCTTGGCGTCAAATTTCCCATGGGAGGCTACTTTGGGATGGGTTTCGGAAACTGCCCTGTTTTCCGCGCTTTCAGAAGGAAGCCGATCGCCTTCCCACCGGAAGCACTGGTGCGCTTACAGGACTCGAACATTCTAGATAAAGAATTGATAAAAAACGATATTCTTTCCGATCATGAGAACATGGCCCCCAATTTGGCCCCCTCGCGGCGATTGTGCGATGATTTTTTTATCTGAGACATGCACCGCCCATAGGGGGCGGGCTTCACGTTTCCAGCAATCGCTCAGCAATCAGCGTGAATAAATATGAGCCCTTAGTGGTCGGCCAGCGGCTACACGGTTGATTAGGTCTAACTCTATGTGACGGTTGCGGAAAAAGTCAGGAGACGTTCCGCTGTCTCGGTATCGAATGGCCGGATAATCTCGAAGTTATTGGCGAGCGCCCTCTTTGTGGCCGGCGTAAATGTTCCAGTGATGCAGCCATGATAGTAGTTGCCCGGAACCTGTTCGTGGCTGACTGACAAATCACGGGAACGCAACTCTGCTATCTTGTGGGCTACTAGGCCCAGCGCTCGTGGAAGGCCCGGAAAGAGAGCGTCAATGGGCCGCAAGTCGGCCAACAAAAGCTGTTCGAGATCAACTGATACACAGCCGTCAGAGCCGGGACTGAATGCTCCCGAGGAAACTCTCCATTCTTGAGTCTTGCCGTCCTTCACGAACTGGCTACCAGCCTGAATGGTTCTTAACGTGCGCTTTGATTGATCGATCTCATCGCTACGCAGCGACCGCCGAAAGCCGTTCCTCATCCATGCCCATTGGCGTTCCAACCAGCCTCGGAGCCCATCGAATGAGGTGAGGTAGCGCTTCGGAATCTTTGACTTCAATCTCATACCCCGTTTCTCTATCTTTAGCCCAAAGGGTAACGCCACCATTTCTATTGAAGTAGATTTCGATCTCGATCCGCGCGGTGTGCCATTCAACTTGAAGGCTTCCGTCTGGACATGGTACAATAAATGGAGCTTCAGGATTAGCCTGAGATGCCAGTGCAAATCGTATAAAGTTCAGGGCTTTCACGCTCAACGACCGAGCGGCTTCGATTGAGTCGTCGTCCAATCCCAAGTTTGAATTGAGGGCAACGATCATCCGTTGATCGGTGAGTCTTTCCCAACCGGCACCATTCATTTGGGAAGGGTCCACCTGCACGAGGCGTTCCTCCAAGACTTGCACTCGAGGCCGCTGGGGCGACGCGGACTGGCTCACTGCGGTCAACCAATTTGTCGGTCTGCGATAGTTCAACGATAACGCGGTCATCGTGCATACTCCCGAAACACGTCTGGATGAATCGAACCTGAGAATATCTGTTCAATTTTATCATGCATTTGCGTTACTTTAGGATTGCTATCCTGCCAAGCAAGGTTGTTCAAGTCGGCGAGACTCAATAACTCGAACCCGATACCCGGCAATCCATCATTCAGCATCCTAAATTGGGCTGTGGCGTTTACGTACCCTTCACTTGGGTTTTCGTCGTCCAACCGTTCAGTCCACGCGCAGACGAAACTAGACATCGGAGCTCCCCTGGGATTGTTAAAAAACGTAAATCTGTCCGAAAGGCGACGTTTCACGCCATCGACCTCGACAGCAAACACGTTCATATATGCCAGTTCAGCAACTTGCGGCGCAATATCCGGTAGTTTCCGCACCTTAACCCACGCTCGAAGCGTTTCAATCTCCGACAAGAATTTTGCCAGCATACTTTGGAAACCTGGGTAGGTGTCCGGGCTTCCTATGGGAGCCTGTCGAACCCATGATAACGACAAGCGATCAAACTGAAAGTAGATCGAATATTGGAGATCTTTCGCTCCAAACATCACTCGAGGCATATCCGTGCTTCCATGGGAGGCGATTGTTGCCACTGGCAATTCGGAGGCCGTCATTGCTTGCGCAATCGGTAGATGCTGGAAAAAAGGGTACCGATCTCGATATTGCCCAAACAGATCCACAATATCGACCATTGTTAGGCCTGAAAGTACCGGTGCAAAACTAATGGTAAGCACCATTTGGGCGACAGGCGCATTCTCAATCTGCCGTATCGAATCCATGAAATGGTGCATTGCGCGGGGCATGACAAAGAGTCAAATTCCGCAGGGTCCGGCAGCCAACGCTTTGATGTGAAACCTGACAGGACGAACGAACAATCGGACCCGATCGCAGGATATTTTCTTCCGCCCGCATCTACGGCGAATCTCACAGGTGGCGACTTAAGGAGTGATCCGTGCGGCAAGGCGATGTTCGACGTTCCGCTTCGCGCCGCTTAATCGATCCCCGCCGGCACATTGCCACTTCGCGTCCCATCCGCCTTCAACGACTCCGTTCCTGATTTAGCTGAAACAGACGCCTCAGAATTTCGTCATCTGTCAACACACCGCGGCGCCAATCATCGCCCCAACCATAGGCTTCCGCAACAGCCTCATCGAGTGCGCGGTGTGCATTGGCGAGCCAGGCGGGCCGCGCATTATAGAGATTAGTGAGTGTGCGCTTTGACAATTCCCCCGCCGCGGCATCGTCAACCGGCAATATGCGGTCGGGAAAGTCTGGAACGACTTCGGGCACGCGAATGGCTAGGTCGATTGGATTCAGCCAGCTTTCGCGCAATTCGTTCAAGCGAACCGCTGCCGCTGCAATAGCTTGGGCGCTGGGATTGTGGATATTGACAGAAGATGGAACGCCCGCGTTGAGCCCTTCAGGAAAGGGAAACGTCTCGAAACAACTTTGCGCATTGTAGGTCGGATCATTGCCGACACCATGCCATGAGCACGTGGCGAGGCTCCACTTTTCATGGAATACCGAAGACAGAATTCCGAAAGAGACATCATCATCTAGTGCAATGACAACTAGTCGGCTGTCAGGTAGCGTGGGTTGCTGCGCCCAAATAAAGAAGCGGTGCTTTGCGACCCTGGCCGTCAAAATAAAGCGACGCAGCTTTTCGAGAGCTTTTCTCATGCCCGGACGTGCTTCTCCGTGAATCCACCATTTTTCTCGATGATTGGCTCGCCGCAATCCATCCCGTAAGGGCTTTACCATTCGATGGACATGCTCGAATGGCGCTTCATATAAAGCCGCTTCATCGATCGCCATATAAGGCCCAAAATCGATGATCCAACGCCCCGTAGGGCGCCTGGTTACATCCATCCCATTGAGCCACGGCTTTAATACATTGCTATTGGGTTTTCCGTTTGGATTTCCGCGCGACTGCAGGAACCTCCGTGCGATTTCATCGTCAATATCGAAAGGACCGCTCTTTTGATCGCCAATGAATGCAATTTGCAGATTCTGCGGGAGTTGTACGGCATTGGTAAAATCACAAGCGTCTTGTCGACTAGAGAGATCGCTGGCGATTAGTGAGACAGCCTTTCCGTCCACCTGCGCCTTATCACCGTGGGCCCGGTCAAAGCACACGAGCGAAACGCGTACCGCTGCGCCATCAACCGTCCACTCTTCATCACTCCATGCCTCAAAGATTCTGCCTTCCTCAACGATTGGCTTTAGTACTTCGCGATTTGCGCCGCCGCGAATGCTGTTAGTGGCGACTAACCCAGCACACTGCAGCTTGCCTGCCAACATCATCGCCCAGGCTTTGGCAAACCAGTAACAGACGAGATCGACCCCGCCGGGAACATCGGCCCACGCTTTCCGAAGGGCAATTGTGTAGTCCTCTCCCAGTTCGCGGATCATCTTCTTGTTGCCCAGAAACGGTGGATTGCCGACTACCGCGTCCGCAATTGGCCAAGGCGCTTGGCTGCCATCCTCATTGAGAACAGCATCCCGATTCTCTATGGTATCGAGCGTGCGCAGAATTGGGTTTTTCGACGCATCAAAGCCGTTGCGACGCATCCACTGGATTTCGCCGATCCATACGGAAACGCGCGCGAGTTCCGCAGCATAGGCATTGAGTTCAATCCCGAGCACACATTCCGGCCCGATCCGCGGGAATTCGCGCGGCATGCCAAGCTGCTCGGCCTCAAGGTTTGTACGATGCTCGATGTCCTTGAGCGCCAGCAACGATAAGTAGAGAAAATTGCCCGACCCGCAGGCCGGGTCCAGCACTCGAAAGCGCAGCAGACGTTCCCGCCATTCCGTCATGATCCGGACGGCTTCGGATCGCGCTCGAGTTTTAGCGCCACCCTGCGCAGCCTCAGCCTTAGCCAATGCTGCTTCGATTCCTTTTTTGGCCTCGGCCCATTCGCGTTCAAGCGGCTCAATCACCACCGGCCGAACGATCATCATGATCATGTCGCGATCAGTGTAATGCGCACCGAGTTGGCTTCGCTTATCTGGATCGAGTCCCCGTTCGAACAGCGTACCGAGAATCGAAGGGTCTATCTCTGACCAATCTAGGCTCGCAGCCGTTGTCAGACTTTCTACATCGTCGGCCTCCAATGGAATTGCTTCGGCATCGTCAAAGAGACCCCCGTTGAACCATTCGACTTTTTCAAACCCGACCATGCCACCTGATTTCATGGCGCCAAACAGCGTGCGAGCATGATCAGAAAATTGGGAAGGATTGACCCGGCTCGCCTCCAGCATCCGCGTAAACATAGCGGTCGGCAATAGGCCCACGTCCTCCGCAAACATGCAAAAGACGAGACGAATCACAAAGTGAGCGACGTTGTGTGCCTCGTTGCCCCGATCGCGAAGGCGCTGGGCGATATCAGCGAAATTTCGAGCCGCCTCTTCCGTAAGCATCCGGCGCGTTTTTGAGGGGCGCAACTTCTCCACATCATCGAAGCACGCGCGGAGCAATTCCCGCTTGGTTGCGTCTGCCAGTTCTTCGAGGGCGACCTCGTGAACCAGTTGGACTGTGTTCGTCCAATTGGTGTGGATCCGTATCACATTCATGTCGGACACGATCAGCAAAGGCGGGCTTTCGAGCGCGATCGAATATCGAAGCAACTGATCGAAAGCCTTGTCGAGATTCGCTGCCCGGCCCTTGTATTCCCAGGCGAAGCAACCCTTTCGCCAAACGTCCGCCCAACCTTGGCCGCCGCTCGTTTTGCTCGCACCCTTTTCGAAAGTGAACCATTCGCCTTTCGGATCGGCGCTGACTGGATCTTCGACGGCCAAAAGCCGGCACAGATCGTTGAAATGGCTTTGGGAAGCGGTACGCTCTTTCAGTTCAACGTTTCGCCATTTAGCGATGAACTCAGTCGGGGAAATGCTCATCGCTCAAGCATTGAGGAAATGTCGAACCAAGGCAAGACGAAGACATACCAATACTTCGTTTTCGAGCCGCTTCTAGAATCGGTACCTCGATCATGTTAAGCCTCAGCCGGGGGTGGCGGTAGTGAGGGGAGTCAGCCTCACGCAATGCTAAGCGCTGTACATAGACCCGCATTGCGCCGTCGGAATTTTGCCGCCCCCAGTGCATATCGCGCTTGCTTTGAATTATCCTGAGATCGGACGGCACATTTCGCGCGCTCGAGCGTTATAGCGTTCGAAGGAGTTCGCAAATGTCTATTCTCGATCAGGTGCAGCGGCATATGGAAATCATCGGCGCCGACGGTGTCCACGTCGGAACGGTTGACCATGTCGTCGACCGTCGGATTAAGCTCACCAAGGCCGATAGCGGTTCCCACAAAAAACATCACCACTACATTTCGGAGGGATTGGTCGCTGCCATTGATAATGGGAAGGTCAGGCTATCTGCGAATGGGGACGCCGCCGCCCTGCTGGAAGAAGAGAAAAGTGGCGAGCCATTGGCGGATTTTCGTCGATAGATGTTCGCGACGTTTACTCTCACAGATGGCAACCCCGTCACGGTCAACATGGACCTTGTCGCATATTTTAAGGCGGTCCATGACCAAACCGTGCTCTTCATCGGGACGCTCATCCTTACGGTAAATGAGCCGTACGACACCGTTGCGGAGTACGTGAATCCCGAAAAGTAGGACTGTTAGCGGGGAGCGGCGACGCTTGCCTCCAACATTTTTCGGCGCCGGGGGAACTACGCCCATCGGAGATTGACTGAGAGGAAGTGCGATTAAGTGCATTGCCCTCAAACGTCGCGAACCGAATCTTATTTCTGCGCCGGTAGACTCTAACGATGAAGCGAAAAGCCGATCCTCGCACTACGAGTTCGCCGAAAGTCGCGATCGTAATGATTATTCTCCTGGTCCTTGAGCGGAATCCCTCCCCCGTGAGTTTATGCCTTTGAGCAAATACGGAGGCTGTATGTTTACGATTCTGATTGGGAAATTGACGGTCGGTAACTCCGCGGCAAGAACTGCCGAGGAAGCGTTGAAAAA
>JANLST010000077.1:0-7166 GCA_031362505.1 Sphingomonadales bacterium | reverse complement strand
ACCAGGACAGCGCCGACGTTCGTGAACCTGCTGGCTGCACTGGCGGAACGGGATCTTGGCAACAGTGCCCAGGCAAAACTGTTTTATGAAGCAGGCCGGTCTGGCACTGGGATCCCCAGCGTTCAGCTCTTCGAGAGTTATGCTGAAGCCCGGATTGCCGATCGCGATTTTGACGGATCGCAGTTGGTCTTGAGCGACGCGACAGTCCGTTTTCGCGATCCCGATCATTTCCGCAATATTGGCATCGAGCGCTATGTGGCCGAAGGCAATAACAGCTTGGCGGCAAGCAATTATGCAACCTGCCTGCAGATCAAGAACCGCGACTATATCCTGGCCCGCTGCAAGGCGGCCTACCCCCAGGCTGCCGCCGAGGCGGAGGCCAAGAAGCCCAAGATCCCGAAGATCTTCGGCTTGCCGTTCTGAGCGGAATTGACAGGCGGGCAGTAGCATCCGACTGTTACCACTATGAACTGTTGGGTTCCACGGCTGCTTGGCCTGCTGATCGTCGCTTCGGCGATTCCCGCTGGAGCGCAAACGTCCGGGCAAACGGCTTCACTTGAGGCTCTGACCAGCCGAATCGAAACCGCCACTGCAAAGCGCCAATGGGATATTGCGATTGCTTTGGGCCAAAAGGCGCTGGCGATCGAAGAGGCGCTGCGCGGCACAAACGATCCGGAAGTCGGAGGTACACTGACATTGATTGCAGGCTGGATGCGCGAGCTGGACCGCAATGCCGAAGCCGAGCCCCTGCTTCGCCGGGCTCTGATCATTTTCGAAGGCAGTTATGGCGATTCCCATGAATACACAATTTCGGTCGCCAACAATCTTGCGGCAACGCTCGAAGCGCTGGGTCGACTTGAGGATGCCCATAAAATCTACGCACTGACGCTCGACAACATGATCAAGCTGCATGGCTCGTCGCACCGGCTGACCGCCATGAGTACCAACAACCTGGCATTCAATCTTGCACGGCAGGGACGCTATCAGGAAGCGCAACCGCTCTATGACAAGGCCCTGAAAATTGGCCGTGCCACAATGGATGACGACGATCCTGACCTGGCCCGGATCGAGAACAACGTCGCCAGCAACTTGACGGCGCGGGGGCGCTATCTCCAGGCCGAACCGCTTTACAACCATGCGCTCAAGACCCGGGTAGCCGTACTCGGCCCTGACGATCCTGACGTTGCGACCAGCTACAACAGTCTCGCGTTCAACCTGTCTGCGCAGGGCCGTCATGAGGATGCCGCACCTTTGTTCGCCCGCGCCCTTGCGATCCGCCAAAAGGCCAACCCGGAAGATCGACGTGCCGCAACCAGCTACAACAATGTCGCCCACAACCTCAACGCACGAGGACGATTGGCGGAGGCCGCGCCGCTTTATGCACGTGCTCTGTCAATCTGGCAGAAGCTCTATGGAGAAATGAACCCACTGACAGCAATCGGTCTCAGCAACGTGGCAACCAATCTCGAAGCACAGGGTAAAGTTGCCGATGCCCAACCACTCTTTGAACACGCGCTCAAGATCCGGCTCGGTATCCTGAACGCCAATCACCCGGATCTCGCGGGAAGCTATTTCAAGGTCGCCCATAATTTCCGACTGGCCGGACGCTTCACGGATGCCGAACCAAATTATCAGCGCGCCATTGCAATACGGCGACAGGCGCTGGGCGCACTCCATCCGGATCTTGCGCTGAGTCTTGCCGACTATGCCGAACTGGTGATGGCGATCGGGCCGCAGCGGAGCGCAGACGCCTTGAAGCTGGCACGCGAGGCCGCCAGCATCGCCCGTAAGCGTCGAGACCAGAGCCTCACCGGTGAAGCGGCGGGAGATGCCGGTGCCGAACAACAGGCGTTGGCACGTGCGCAGGGTGCAGATGCCAGTCGTATCGATCCACTGGCACAAAGTTTCGGTACATTGCTCAAGGCCGAATGGCAGCGGGCTGCCAGTGCAGAGAATGAAACAGATGCGCTGAAGGCAGAAGGGTTTGAGGCGGCGCAAGACCTGGAAACCTCGGTTGCGGCGCTCACAATGGCGCAGACCGCCGCACGTACGGCAGCTGGGACCGGCCCACTGACCGAACTGGTTCGGCAGCAGCAGGATTTGTCGGCACGCGGGCGTGAACTCGATCGCCGACTCCTGACCGCTCTCACGAATGGTAGCCAGTCGGATGCGGACAGGTTGCGGAGCGAAATCCTGCAAACCGGCGAGGCGCTCTCGGCTGCCGATCAGTCCCTCCGCCGTCAGTTTCCGGATTATGCGGAACTGGTGCAGCCGCGCGCGCTTTCAATTATCGAAACGCGCAACAGGCTTGCTGCAGATGAAGCGCTGCTTCTCGTCGTGCCGGTAGGCGATGATATTTTCAGCTTTGGTGTATCGAAAGATAATCTGGTCTGGAATCGCCAGGCTGGCACCGCCAAGGCGGTCAAGGCGATATCGCTCCTCCATTGCCAGATCGATCCGGGACCGTGCGCAGCGCCGCTCAGCGACAGTGAACTCGCTGCGGGAGCAACGCCCAATTCGCCCTTTCTCGCTGATCAGCTGGCCGCTTATGACCGGGCAAGCGCCTATGCCCTTTATCGCGATCTTGTGGCGCCGGTCGAAGCATCATTCGCCGGCAAGACCAAACTGTATATAACAGTGACCGGCGCATTGGGTGGCCTGCCACTTGGCGTGCTCATAACGGAACCACCAAAGGCCGGCGAGGATGGGGCCGACCCTTCCATTCTCGCAAACTCGGCATGGCTTTCGGATCGCTATGCGATGGTCTCGCTGCCGTCTGTTTCGGTTCTTCGCGCCCTGAAGCGCAAACCTGTGGTCTTCAAGAACGCTGAGTCCTTTGTCGGCTATGGTGCTCCGATTCTTGGTGGGCCCGCCGCTGGCAAAAACCAGCCGCTCGCCGCGCGACTATTCCAGTCTGTTGACAGCGATGGAGCGACACTGGCCGATCCTGAGGTGCTGCGAAAGCTTACACCATTGCCAGGAACGGCCCGTGAGCTGACTGCAATGGCCACCGCGATGAAGGCGCCCGCCAAGGATGTCGTTATTGGTGCGGCGGCGACCGAAACGGCGGTTCGCAGCGATCCCAATCTATCGGGGGCCCGCATTATCGCATTTGCAACCCATGGCATTCTTCCGCGAGAGGTTTCGGGTATTGAGGAGCCCGGACTGGTCTTCACCCCACCAGCAGCGGCAAGCGCAAGCGATGACGGTTTACTCGCCGCTTCCGAAGTCGCCCGCCTGACGCTCAACGCGGATTGGGTTCTTCTTTCAGCGTGCAACACGGCGTCTTCCGACGGCACACCGGGCGCGGACAGTCTCTCCAGCCTTGCCCGGTCGTTTCTCTACGCCGGGGCGTCTGCACTGCTTGCCAGCCATTGGCGGGTATCGGACGAGGCGACCGCGGCGCTGACCGTCGAGACGCTTTCAGGTCGGTCTGCAAAAGGGCTCTCGCGTTCAGAGGCGTTGCAACGCGCGATGCGCGCGGTGCGAACCGGCAAGCGGGCTGACGGAACCGCGATCGCGGGATGGAACGAAAGCTGGGCACATCCGGCGGCTTGGGGTGCGTTTGCGGTGATCTCGAACGAGGATCAATGAATCTCAGGCTATCATGCCCATGATGATAATGAACCAAGACACGAAGCTCGCACCGAAGAAGACCAGTCCGGTCACCGGGTCGCGCGTCGCGGACAGCTCGACCGCAAATGCGGGCATGCTCCGGCGAAAGGGATGCCTTGCGGCTTCGTTGGTCAGGGCAAGCCTTCGTCTCATCGCGCAAAGTGTTAACGCGCCGTTGACCATCAAGGCCAGCCGAAATGCTGGTTAACAGGGTTGTGTGCCGTGACGGGACACTAAATAGTCGCGACGGCCGAACGCGCGATCAGCCGTTGGTCACTCCGTCAGCGAAACGCCGACCGAGCCCGCGTCGTGCCAAATTTGGCATCCAGCGGGTCAGAAATTTCAGGCGCTTTGCGGTCTTGCCGACTGCAACATGCGTCTGGTTGCCATGCACCGCCTCCCACGCCGCCTGTGCGACAGCACCGACCGGCGTGATTTCCAGTCCGGCCTCCAAGACGCCATCCCGCACACTTTGATTTGTGCCAGACGTGTTTGCCTCAAGAAGAGGCGTATCGATGAAGCTTGGCATGAGCGAAGAAACCTTGATTCCATGCTGTTGCCATTCAATCTCGAGCGCCTCCGTCAAGGCACGAACCCCGAATTTGGTGACCGCATAAACCGCGAGGCCGGGCCCCGCGACAAGGCCGGCCGCCGAACAGGTGTTGAGAAGGCAGGATCCCGGCGTTTCTTTCAGATAGTTGAAACCCGCCTCGGCACCGTTGACCACGCCCTTGATATTGACGTCGATCAACAGGTCATGATCGTCATGGCTGACATCGGCAAACTGCCCGCCTCGCGCAACACCGGCATTGTTGAACAAGACATCGAGGCGCCCGCCCGATGCGGTCCAGAAGTCGGTCAGCGCGACGCCCCATTGCGCCCGGTCGCGAACGTCCAAAACATATGTCGATGATTGTCCGGGGGGCAGGAGTGCGGCCGTTTCGGCCAGGCCGGCCTTGTTTACGTCTGCCAGGCCAACGAACCAGCCTTTCGATGCAAAGAGTTCGGCCGTCGCCCGGCCAATGCCCGAAGCTCCCCCTGTAATGAAAATGGCCTTTCGCGGGTTCATAGCCTTGCCCTTCTTGCGTCTTTTCAACTCTCTGGCCATTGAGGCGAAATGATCATCCGATTCAAGTCCCTCTTCACAATATCCCTTCTCGCCCTGTCTCTCCTCCCTGTGTCTGCGCGCGCGCAAATCACTGTGGCGTTTTATTCGCATGAGTTGGACCGCCGCTTTCTTCCGCATGCCTTTATTGTCCTGAAAGGCATGCCACTGGCTGGCGGTCCGCCTGTCGACGTCAATTTCGGCTTTACGGCTCGATCCGTCACCCCCGCCGTTCTGATGGGGCCAGTGTTCGGCAAGATCGAAGCTGCCGACGCGGCCTATGTGCACCGTAGCGATCGCAAATTCGCCTTCACAATCAGCGACCAGCAATATGGTCAACTGATGGCGCTGGTCGAAAAATGGCGAACATTGCCGGGCAAGAGCTATGACCTCAACCACCGCAACTGCCTCCATTTCGTCGGGGAAGCTGCACAAGTCCTTGGTCTCAAGGTCATGTTCGACAAGAGCCTCATAAAGAGGCCGCGGAGCTTTCTGGAAAACGTCATCCGCCTCAATCCGATGCTTGCGAATCGTTGATTTCCACTTTGTTTAACCTTCACCAATAGGGAGAAACCGATGAGCGAGAAATTTCCTGTGTTGGTGACAGGTGGTGCCGGCTATATCGGCAGCCACGCAGTTCTTGCCTTGCGCGACGCAGGCTGGCCCGTCGTCGTGATCGATAATCTGGTGACAGGCTTTCGTTGGGCCGTACCTGAAGGCGTGTCCTTCGTGGAAGCTGATGTCGGGGATGCGAAGGCGGCGTCTGCCGCGATCGGCGATCACCAGATTGGCGCGATCATGCATTTCGCGGGATCGGTCGTCGTGCCGGAATCCGTCGAGAATCCTCTTAAATATTATCGCAACAATACCGCCAATAGCCGGTCACTGATCGAGTCTGCAGTTTCGGGCGGAGTGAAACACTTCATCTTTTCATCGACTGCCGCCACCTATGGCATCCCCGAGAGCGTGCCTGTTCGCGAGGACAGTCCCAAACGTCCGATCAATCCCTATGGCATGTCCAAGCTGATGACTGAGTTCATGCTTGCAGACGTGGCATCGGCCCACCCGATCAATTATTGCGCGTTGCGCTATTTCAATGTCGCGGGAGCGGATCCCAACGGTCGCACCGGCCAATCGACGACAGGGGCGACGCACCTGATCAAGGTTGCCGTCGAGGCAGCAACTGGCAAGCGGGGCCATGTCTCGGTGTTCGGTACGGATTTTGCAACTCCGGATGGCACCGGCGTACGCGACTATATCCATGTTTCCGATCTTGCAGCCGCACACGTCCTTGCGCTTGAAAAGCTTGTTGGTGATCCAACGGCGAGCCACATCATGAATTGTGGCTATGGCAGAGGTTTTTCGGTCAATGAGGTGCTGGATTCGGTCGACCGGATCACCAATCGCACAATCGAACGCCACTACGAAGGCCGCCGCGCTGGAGATCCTGATGCACTGATTGCCGACAATACCCGTATTCTCGAAATGCTTCCCTGGCGGCCGGAGCGCGGCGATCTGGACACAATCGTCAAGGATGCGCTCGCCTGGGAACGCAAATTGGCCGAACGCAGCGCTTAATGCTTCCAAGCCGGTCGCGGGTCGGGCATGACGCCCGCAATGAACCCGGAACTGTCCCTTATTGCCCAGCTTCGCCGCATTGCGACCCATCCAGCCGCGCGCGGACTGCTCGATGACGCGGCCGTCCTTGAGATTGGCGACGCCACACTTGTCCTGACGAACGACATGCTCGTCGAAGGGGTTCATTTCCTGCCGGACGACCCGGCTGATAGTGTGGCGTGGAAGCTGGTGGCGGTGAACCTCTCAGATCTTGCCGCCAAAGGCGCAGCGCCGATCGCGGCGCTCACATCCTACACAATGACAGGTGATGCAGAATGGGACCGAACCTTTGTTGAAGGCCTTGGCAAGGCACTCGACCATTTCGGCGTTGCGCTTATCGGCGGAGATACAGTTTCGGGACGCGAACGGTCGCTCGGGTTGACGATGATAGGCCAAGCCAATCGAAGTGTTCCTTCACGGTCTGGCGCGCATGAGGGTGATGCGCTGTTCGTGACCGGCAGTATCGGCAACGCAGGACTCGGGTTGGCAATTGCCAAAGGCGAACGGACCGGCCCGGCTCCGCTGCTTGCCGCCTATCTCACACCATTGCCGCAACTCGCGGCAGGGGCAAAGCTCGCTCCAACGGTCAGCGCGATGATGGATGTGTCGGACGGATTGCTGATCGATGCGCTACGGCTTGCCGATGCGAGCGGGGTGGCCGCGATGATCGATCTTGACGCCATCCCGTTGTCCGCCGAAGCCCGCGCCTGCGGCGGCGAGGACCGCGCAGCACGGCTGTCTGCGGCGACTGCCGGCGACGATTACCAGCTTCTTTTTACGTCGGCCTTGCCCTTGCCGCCGCTGCCCTGCCCGGTGACCCGCATCGGCC
>JANLST010000047.1:0-2907 GCA_031362505.1 Sphingomonadales bacterium | reverse complement strand
GGGTCAAAACCATGGCCCATCATAAGCGTATTGGGCTGGAGGCGGCGGTTTCCGATCGCGCGGACATCCGCTTTGGGGCGACGGCGCGGTGTCTGAACGTCATCAGTCATGTAATTTGCTTTCGAGATTGGGTAATAATGTTGTGCAGCCTACCCGAAAAAGCGTCAGCCCGGAAGCCCGATCAACGAGATCTGTCGCCCATAGCCCGCTTCACCGTTATGCGTTGCACGACGGAAGCTGAAAAAGCGGTCGGCATCGGCATAGGTGTCGAGACCGAGCAACTCGACACGTCCGATCCCGGCTTCCGCCAACCGCGTCGCAACATAGGCTTCAAGATCGAATTGCTGGTGCCCTTTGCGACCTGGCGAGAAAAAGCGCTCATTCTCTGGGTTGGCCTCTTCAAAACGACGCGCGAAGCCATCATCCACTTCGTATGACACGCGCGCAATCACGGGACCAATGGCCGCTACGATCCGATCGCGTGAGGCGCCTAGTCCTTCCATCGCCGCAATCACCGAGTCGGTGATCCCTCCCAACGCCCCCTTCCATCCTGCATGCGCCGCGCCGACCACACCAGCTTGCACGTCCGCCAGCAGGACCGGTGTACAATCTGCCGTCAAGACGCCAAGCAAAAGCCCCGGTCTATCAGTTGCCAGCGCATCGGCATGCGGTCGCTCGTCATCCCGATATCCTGCAGTGACAGCCACGGCATCAGCCGAATGAACCTGGTGTAGCGTCACCAACGCTGCGCCAAAACGAACGGCCTCGGTCGCCAGTCGACGATTCTCGCGAATTGCCGCACGATCATCTTCCGAACCGAGGCCGACATTGAGACCTGCATAAAGTCCTGTTGAAACACCGCCCCGCCGTCCGAGAAAACCGTGGGGCAAGCCTGCCAGCGCCTGGGTCGTGATCACTTCGACGGGTTCCATTGCCAATGCCCTATCAGAACCCGGCCGGGATGGGCCAGAGCTGAGAAACAAATGCCATGGCCCGGAAAAGACTGCCCATTTCGGCCGGGTTGGTCAGGCGATGATGGGCTTCGGCCAACGCCTCGCCCTTCTGGGGGTTGGTCCGGGCCAGCATTGCTGCGCGCTCGGCAATCCCCAGCCCTCCTAAAAACTCGCCTTGCGAAACAGGCCCATGGATGTGCGATCCGGAAAGGCGCGCCATGCTCGCCAACGTTGTGAAATCGACATGCGCCGTCAGGTCATGTTCGCCCGGCGCGTCGAACGGGTTTGCGCAAACATGGCCCTTCACAGCCTGCAATGTTTCGCCCAGCGCTGGGCCATCATAACCATAATCGATGATCAGCGCCGCGCCGCCCTGCCTGGAGAGGCGTTCGGCCACAGTGCGCGCAATGGCCACGCTGGCGGGCGAGGTTTCGATCACGCTCCCCACAGGCACATCGCGCAAATCCTTGGCGATGACATCCTCTGGCACGCGCTTTCCCGCGACGGGAACGAAGAGGACATCCTGGCAAGCCACGCGCCGTTCCCGCCAGCCATCGCTGCTCTTCACCATCTGGTATATCGGCAGCGCATCAAAAAATTCGTTGGCGACGATCAACAGCGGGCGATCATCGGGCAAGCTGGCGACATCTTCGTGAAAAATGCAGGCAGGGAGGCGCTCGCTCTGCAGCTTTCGCAAGATTGGGCTAGTCTCGACAAAATGGACCGAAGGCACCAGGCCGGCCTTGGCCATCGCTCTCAAGGCATCTGCCGCAAGCGTCCCACGGCCCGGTCCAAGTTCGACATAGTGAACGTCCGGCTTTCCGCCACGCAACCAAAGATCCGCCAGCCAGGCTCCGAGCAACTCGCCGAACATCTGGCTGATCTCGGGCGCCGTAACGAAGTCCCCAGCTACGCCAAGCGGATCACGCGTGGCGTAGTAGTGTGCATTGGCCGCCGCCATGAATTGGGCAACCGAAATGGGCCCACCCAGAGTGATGGCGCGCGCCAGCCGTTCGGGCAGATGCGGTTCAGGCGACGCTTTTCGATCCGGCAACGGCTTCAACCCGTTCACGACGCTTCTTTGATGTCAGCATCAGATAAAGGCCGAGAAGCACCATCGGCACGCATAAAGTCTGCCCCATGCTGAACCCTAACAGGCCATGCACTCCCGGGTCGGGCTCGCGATAGAATTCGGTGAAGAAGCGCATCCCGCCATAGCCAAAAATGGCCGCACCCACGAGGCGGCCGGGATAATAGCGCGCGTCTGTTTTCCAGAACAGGAACCAGAGAATGACCCCGAGCAACAACCCTTCGGTTGCTCCCTGGTAAAGTTGGCTTGGATGTCGCGCGATTTCGTCGCCCGAACCCGGAAAGATGATTCCCCAAGGTTGGGTTGTCGGCCGCCCCCAGAGTTCGCCGTTCACGAAATTTGCCATTCGCCCGAGGAACTGCCCGAACGGCCAACACAGAGCGATATAATCGTGAACCCGCAGCCAGCTAAGTTTATTGCGCCGCGTGAACCAGGTGATCGCGATCACGACGCCGATCACACCGCCATGGAGCGACATCCCGCCTTCCCAAAGCTTGAGCACTTCGACCGGCGTCAGGAAAATTTCCGGCTTGTAAAACAGGCAATAGCCAAGCCGCCCGCCAAGAATGATACCAAGCGTGGCATAAAACACAAAGTCGTCTGCATGGCGGCGTGCCATCGGGGCCCCGGGCTGAGCGATCAATTTGAGAAGGTACCACCATCCGATCAGGATGCCGCCAATATAGGCAAGGCTATACCAACGGAGCTTGAAAAACCCGAGATCAAGCGCAATCGGGGAGAGCCCGAGCTGGTCATAACGGATGGTCGAACTGGCTTCGGCGAGTAACGGCAGGATCAAGGCTTTTCCCCAGCAATTTTCCCCTCCATAGAGAGGCCAAACAAGAAGACCAAGAGGGAGAGAGT
>JANLST010000399.1:0-5478 GCA_031362505.1 Sphingomonadales bacterium | reverse complement strand
CAGAACAATCAACCCAGGCGGCCTTTGGGCGCATCCTGCTTGAACTGTCCAAATCCGGTCACTCGCTGGCTGACCGTATTGTGACGACGTCGCCCGACGTGACCGTTTCAACCAATCTGGGTGCCTTCGTCAATCAACGTGGCCTGTTCCGGCGCGGTGAACTAAAGGATGTCTTTCATGCCGCCAAAATCCCTTCGGCCCAGCGTTGGGCCGGGAGCAATGCCGGGCAGCATATCGAGCTTGGCATTGCCGAGAACAACCTGTTCCTGTTGCTCGCGGCATTAGGGCTGTCAGGTCCGTTATTCGGCACAAAGCTCATGCCGATTGGCACGGTCTACGATCCGTTCGTCGCCCGTGGTCTCGATGCCCTGAACTATGCCTGCTATCAGGACGCCCGATTTCTGCTTATCGGAACACCGTCCGGGGTTACGCTCGGGCCAGAAGGTGGGGCCCATCAATCCATCAACCCTCCCCTGATCGGCATGGGTCAGCCGGGATTGACCTATTTCGAACCGGCATATGCCGACGAACTTGCGATCATCATGCGCTGGGCATTTGCACATATCGATGCGGATGACGGTGGTTCAGTTTACTTGCGCCTGACCACGCGGGTCATCCCGCAGCCGATCCGCGAGGACAATTCCTGGCAGGATGACGCGGTCAATGGCGGTTATTGGATCAAGCAGCCCGCGAAGGGCGCAAAAGCCGCGTTGATTTATTGCGGCGCGATTGCGCCCGAAGCACTCAAGGCATGGGAGCTGCTCGTTGACGATCTTCCCGGCATCGGGTTGCTGGTCGTCACTTCCCCGGATCTGCTGCATCGCGGTTGGATGGCACAGAGATCCGCCCGCTGGAAAAACAAGTCAGTCGAACCCAGCCATATCGAAAAGCTTTTGTCCCCGCTGGACGCAAACGCTGGCTTGATCACGATCATAGACGGATCGCCAGCGGCCTTGTCATGGATCGGCAGCGTCAAAGGCATGCGCCTTTCTCCGCTCGGCACCGAAGTATTCGGGCAGACCGGAGACTTGCCGGATACGTATCGCTTGCACCGGCTCGATAGCGATGCAATTCTGGACGCTGCGGCCGAACTATTCCTTTAGTTCGATTGGATTCCAACCCGCCTGCGTCCGCCAGTCAGCTGCAAGGTTGTCGAAGCGGGACAAACCCAGCTTGCCGATTTCAGCGAACGAGCATGTGCCATCGAGCACAAGATCGCGGATCGCATGTCCGGAAGCCGGTGACAGGCCAAAGCCGACGCCTGACATGGTTGCGACCACAACATTGTCCGGGCTCGTCAGCCGGTCGATAATCGGCCGACCATCGGGCGTGTTTTCAACCACGCCTGCCCAACTGCGGATGACATTGAGATGTGCCGCCTTGGGCAAAAGTTCAGCGACCCGTCTTGCGAGATTGCGCGTGAGCGGCGTTGCCGGACGGGCTTCGGGGCCGTTTGCGCCCACGTCGATCCATTCGTGCGGTCCGCCACCATAGGCCAGATTGCCGCGCAGTGTCTGCCGACCATAAAGCCCGTTTCCGTCCACCCCACCCAATGGCATCATGGGAGCAGGCTCCGTAACGATCATTTCCGCGCGCGCGGATGCGAGCGGGACGTTGATTCCGAGCGGAGCAAGCAGCATTCCCGTTTGCGGCCCTGCCGCCACGACGACCGCATCGCATCCATATCGTGCGGTTGGCGTGTTGACGGCAATGACTTTTCCGCCCTTCGCCTCAAGGCTGACAACCGGGCTGTGCTGAACAATCCGCCCTCCCAGATCCTGCAAGGCCCAGGCATAGGCCTGAACGGTGCGCTGGGGGTTGGCATGACCTCCAAAGCGGAAATGGATGCCACCGACGCAGTTGTCGCCTGCAAGTGGAACGGCGTCTTGTGCCTGCTTCGCGTCGAGCGTGTCAACGCGATAGCCCATGTCTCCGCACATCGTCGCGATATAGAGATACTGCTCCAGCTGGCGCCGGGAAATCGCAATAATGATCCGCTCGCGCTGATGCTCGGTTGGGTAGCCGAGCAGCGCATCCATCTGCGGCCACATCCTTTGCTCCTCATCGAACAGCGGGCTTTGATAATGGGATGCTCCGCCGCCATTTCGCCCCGACGCTTCCCAGCCAACAATTCCCTTGTCCAGAACAAGGACGTCAGTGCCGGATCGTGCAAGCCACCACGCCGCACTCAGTCCAGTCACGCCGCCGCCGATGACGATTACCGCCGCCCCGCTCACAGGCTCATATTCCCGCCAATCGTATCCTGATGCTCCGCTTCGCGCGGCGTCCCGATATCGCGATAGGGCACCCATTGCGTCGGAATGCCAAACCACACATCCCAGCCAATGCGCATCGCGTCGCTTTCTTCCCAATCCGCGAGGATCTTGAGCGGTATTGGGCGAACTGGTGCGCGGTGGCTTGCAAGCGGGACTGCGCCAAACTCGGCCCCTGCCTCAATCGCAAGAAGCATTGCGATCTGATCACGACATCGACGCCCTTGGCATACGCCCATCCCCGCACGGGTCAGGCGCTTTATCTGGTCCTGATTTGGCGGACCGTCCGCCAGCAGTGTTTCTAAAGACCGTGCCTTCATCGGAGACGGTCTCTCAAGATAATTCGGCGGCTGCACACCAATCAGATCGGCGCGCGTTACGTCCTCACACTGGCAAACAATCGTGCCCGGTTCGCTGACCTTGGCCAATGCCCGCATCCAGTCCATACGATAAGCGATATGGTCGAAACCTGATGCAATCAGGCCGGCGCAATCGCCAACCATGGAAATCGTGTCATCAGTCGACGGCACATATCCGCCACGTTCGGAATCAAGGGAACAGCGACCTCCCATCGCGTCGACCAGTTCGATTGATGGCACAAGGCCAATGGCGACGCAGATTGTATCGCACTTCAGTTCTTCGCCAGACGAAAGAACAACATGTTCCACACCATCGATCCCCCCGGAGGCCAAGGCAATGGTCTGGCCACAGCGAATATCTATCCCGGCATCTTCCAGCCTTGCGGCAAGTTCGCGGCGGCCCTGACACGTTTCCCGCACTTCAATCAAAGCTGCCACTTCAATGCCTCGCTCCAAAGCAAGAAGGGCAGTTTCGATCGCAAGGTCATGCGATCCCAGAATGAGCAGCCGACGACCTGCAAAGGCATCATAACGCGTCAGCAGCATATTAAGCGCCGCTGCCCCCATCACACCCGGTTGGTTCCAGCCGGGGAATGCCATTGCAAGGTCGCGCGCGCCGGTTGCAAGGATCAGCCGATCAAAGCCGACCAGCCAGGAGCGGGCGGAGTCAGCCAACCCGACCACCTGCTCCGGCAAACTCGCGACTGCGGGACCATTACGATAGACGCCCCAGGCACTCGTGCCGAGAATGACTTCGACACCGGCTTCCATCGCCGCTTCCAGCCCCGGTGCGCTCATGAACACGACTTCAAGCATCCGGTCGCTATTCTGGACCGCTGCCGTCATCCGGCCTCCAAAATAGAGCGGAACATCGTTGCCCATGAGAGCGCCCGACACCGGATTCTCATCGACCAACAAGACCGAGGCTCCGGCCGCTGCGCCTTCGAGCGCCGCCGCAATTCCACTCGGGCCCGCGCCGATCACGACAAGTTCATATCGTGTTTCGGGAGCCGGAAATTTTCCATTGATCGCATGTGGATCTGTGCGGTTCGAGCCTGACGTCATCAGACTGCCTCAAGCGCCTGGGAGAGGTCCGCGATCAGATCATCGGCATGCTCGAGTCCGATCGAAAGCCGCATCGTGCCGTCGGTTATCCCGCCCGCAAGCCGCTCTTCTCGTGCCACCGCATAATGGGTCGTACTCGCCGAATGACAAATGAGAGTCTCGGATCCTCCCAGGCTGACCGCCAGTTTCATAAGCCGCAACCGGTCAAGCATGCGAAATGCCTCCGCTTCTCCTCCGTGAAGGTGGAATGAAAAGGTGGAACCTGCAGCCTTGCATTGACGATCATAAACCGCACGTTTTGTGGACCCTTCTGGCAGAAAACCCAGATAGGTGACACCAGAGACCTTGGGATGATCACGCAGGTATTCCGCAACGGTTCGCGCATTGCTCATCGCGCGTTCGGCGCGGACGTGGACGGACTCCAGAGAACGCATTACCAACCATGACGTATAGGGATCGAGATGGTTACCCAGTGTCGTTCGCAGCAACCGCAATGGCTCGATCAGGTCCTTCCGCCCGCTGACGCCGCCGGCAAGCAGGTCACTGTGCCCGCCACAATATTTAGTGAGCGAGGTCATGCACAAATCAACGCCGTGCTCGAGCGGACGCTGGGCGAAGGGACCAAGCAACGTATTGTCGACGACAACCAGCGGTCGACGGCCCTGTTTTGCACCAACTTCATCTGCGACACGCACCATCAGAGCGAGATCGACGATTGCGGCGGTCGGGTTTGCTGGTGTCTCGGCAACGATCAGGGCGAGCGGGCCCTTGGCCATCGCATCGGCGGCGGCGGCGCGGACGCATGCTCCATCCGTGCCGTCCAGATAGGCCGCCGCAAACGAACCGAACTGTGGCATGATCGCATTGTAGAGCATGTCGACACCGCCATAAATTGGGCGACCATGGAGAACGCTGTCACCCGCACGCACATGGGCCAGGGCAATCGTTGAATGTGTTGCCATGCCACTGCAAAATACGGCGGCCGCCTCACCACCATCAATGGCGGCGAGGCGTTTCTCGAGAAAGTCGAGGCCCGGATGCCCAAGCCGCGAATAAATAAAGTGCGTTTCGTCAACCAGCGGACCCGTGCGATCAAAATAGGCCTGATGGACGTCCTTGGCATGTTGCGCTGACGGATAGACAAAAGTCGATGTCATGAAAATTGGCGGCTTTGCGGAGCGCATGCCCATTTCCGGATCATAGCCATAGCTGACGGCCAGAGTTTCGGGATGCACGCCCGATGGAGGATCAATCGCCATGGGCATCAATATATGCGCGAGACTTGTCGCAATACCAGTCCACAAATCGCTGCGCCAGCATTTCAGCCTCTTGCGAGTATGGCCCTGGCGTGTAGCCCAAGCTGTTTACGCCAAGCTGATTGTTTTCCGCGAGTTCCTTGTCCTGCAGATTCGTCCGCGTCCACAGTTCCGAAAGGGTATCGACATCATAATCGACACCTTCCACGGCGTCCTTGTGAACAAGCCATTTGCCGACCACGTGTGTCTCATTCGGGCCGACCGGCATGGCGCTGAACATGAAAACATGATCGCCGGTTGCATGCGCGAAACAATGCGGATCAACCGCCCAGCGCATAGAGCCAATATCGCCCCCGTTTATGTCACACATCAGCTTTTTGACGACATGCTTCCCATCCATCGAAATCGATACGCAATCCTTGTTGAGCGCGAAGCGAGCGGTCTGCCACCAATCCCCTTCGATGGCATCCAATTCGAACGAATGCTCAGTCATCGTCTTTGCAAATCGAGCGGCAATAGCATCTT
>JANLST010000038.1:0-12670 GCA_031362505.1 Sphingomonadales bacterium | reverse complement strand
ATGCGGCGGGGCGTCTGCGGTCAAGGCGCGCTTTGAGTTGGCGGATGGTCAGCCCCGTAAGCGGATCGCGCCAGCGTGGTGCAATTGTCGCGAGCGGGTCGAGAACGAACGAACGGCTCCGAAACGCAGGGTGTGGCACAGAGAGCTCGGGGGTTGCCCAGGCGCCGCCAGACCAGAGAATGATATCCAGATCGAGGACGCGCGACGACCAGCGCGCACCACACGACCGTCGTCCGAACTGGCGCTCGATCTTCTTCAGCCGTTTCAGCAGTCTCGGCGGATCAAACCGCGTCTCCACAAGCGCAGCCGCGTTGGCAAAATGACGGCGCGATGGCCCAAGCGGGCGGCTCCGGACGATGGACGATCGTGCTATGACCTTGACGTGTTTGCGATCGAGCCAGGCCAACGCTGCTTTCACGACACACTCGGGCGAGCCGTAACCCACATGTCGCTTGTTTGACCCGAGCGAAAGCGCATACCGGCGCTGCACCTCTTCAGACGGTCTTCAGATAGTCGAGATAACAGCCCTCGGGCGGACCATCGATTGCATCCCGCAACGGGGCCAGCGCTTCCCTCGCAAGATGATCGCCTGCACCTTTGTGGGCGGCTATCGATTCCCACTTCTCGATGAAAACGAACCGATGCTCGTCACCTGCATCACGGAGCAGTTCAACGCCTTCGCTGCCCGGCACCTTGCGAACGGCATCCGCAAGATTCGAGAGCGCCGTTTCCAGTTGAGCGCTGCCACCCGGTTTGGCGGTCATGATATAGTGACGGGCAACGGTCATGTCATTTCTCCCAAAAGTTCTTCAGATGTCGGCCACAAGCCGACCATACATATCTGGCCGCCGATCGCGGAAAAAGCCGAACGTAGCCCGGTGCTTGCGGATTGCCTGAAGATCAAAGCGTGCATCGAGCACGCCTTGTGCTCCGTCTCCAAACTCCGAAACCAGATCGCCCCGCTCGTCGGTGATAAAACTATGACCATAAAATCGCATCACGCCCTCCGTGCCCGTGCGATTTGCGGCCACAATCGGCACCACGTTGGATACCGCATGTCCGATCATTGCACGGCGCCAGAGCCGCGACGTATCGAGATCCTCTGCGGCAGGTTCATCGCCGATCGCAGTCGGGAAGAACAATATGTCGGCCCCCATCAACATCATCGCGCGCGCGGTTTCGGGATACCATTGATCCCAGCAAATGCCGACACCGATCGTCCCGTAACGGGTCGGCCAGACCTTGAAGCCGGTATTGCCGGGGCGGAAATAGAATTTCTCCTCATATCCCGGGCCGTCGGGAATATGGGTTTTGCGATAGACCCCCATGATCGCACCGTGATCGTCGATCATCGCCAGACTGTTGTAAAAATGCGGTCCATCTGCCTCGAAAAAGCTCGTCGGGATATAGACATTCAGCTCAGCGGCAAGCGCCTGCATCGCCTGCACCGCCCGATGCTCGGCTGGTGGCTTTGCACGCACAAAAAATCTGTCTTCTTGAGTCTGGCAGAAATAGTGCCCCTCAAAGAGCTCCGGCGGCAGGATTATCTTTGCGCCTCGTGCAGCCGCATCCCGCACCATTGTTGAAACCAATGCTATGTTCGCATCGATATCGTCGCTTAAAGCGAGCTGGAGAGCAGCAACATGCATCATGCTCATAGTGAAGGCACTTGCTGGCTGATGCAATGGAATGAGCCGCCGCCAGTCAATAGATGATTGGAAGGCAGACCAATAGTCTCGCGGTCGGGGAACAGCTTTGCAACCGCCGCAACAGCCGGCGCATCGCTCGGCCCGCCATAGGTTGGAACAACCACAACGGCGTTGCCGATGTAAAAATTCATGTGGCTCGCTGGCAGGATCTCGCCTTCGGACTCCTGACGACCGGCCGAAGGAACCATTGCAATCTCGACCGGCCAGTCCTGTGCGCGATTGAGGGCATCGGCAAATACACCGGTGTTGGGATCGTCAGCGCCGAATGGTGCTGGCAGCGCCAGCCTGCCCGGCCCAACGAAGCGCGCGATATTATCGACATGGCCATCGGTATGGTCATTGTGAAGACCAACGCCGAGCCATAGAATCCGCTCAAGACCGAGATCGACGCACAGCCTGTCCTCGATATCGCGGCGCGAAAGTTCAGGATTCCGATTGGGGTTCAACAGGCATTGCCCCGTGGTGACGCACAACCCCGTGCCGTCGACATCGATTGCACCGCCTTCAAGGATCCAGTTGCGAGGTTCACGCATCATCCCTGCCTCTTCACACAGGATACGGGCAAGCCCGTCATCGAAGGGAGACGGATACTTCCCCCCCCAGCCATTGCCGCGAAAATCGAGGGCAAGATGCCCGTGTGCGTTGCGAACGATGATCGGGCCAGTATCGCGCAACCAGATATCGAAAAACGGCGCAGAAACAATCTGTGCCACATCTCCGGCCAAGGCATGGGCCGCTTCCTCGGCCAGTCCGTTGGCGCAAACAAGCTGCACCTTTTCGCCGCGCCCATCGGCGTGAACTGCACGGGCAAACGCCGCAACCTCGATTTGCGCACCCTCAAGGTCGTCAAGCCAAAGATCGACCGCGCTAGGAAAGCCAATCCAGACGCTGTCATGCGGTGCCCATTCAGGCGGTTGGAGCCGATTCATCGGAGCGCTCTAGCCCTGTGAACGCGAAGGGTTCAAGTGGGCGATCTTTTGCTGGACCAAACCCGGCCCTCTAGGAAACCAGTGCATCCTTTGACACATTGGCCTTCTTGCCAGACCCTGACGAACGAATGGCACTGCCGAGCAACGCGAACCCGACGCCGAACTGCAACCAGGTGCTAGGTTCTGGAAGTGCAGAGAAATCACCCGGCGTGCCGGTTGGTGGGGCCGACGGGAGGGGCGATGATCCGAAATCGACACGAATTATTGGAGTGGTGGCCAGCGTGAACCTCTCTGGGGGCAGTGAGGGATCGAATGACGTTCCGGCCAACGTCGGAGTCGAAAAGGTCAAGGCTTCGCCACCCTGTGTAAGGACAGGAACCGCCGAAGGACAGGGCGCCGCCATTGCAGTCTGCACGGGCGCGTTGGTGGCCGGGGTCGCACGGGGCGCAATACGACGGGCGGGAACATGACGCGGTGCAGTCATCCTGTGAACCGCGCTGCGCACTTGAGGCACCTGCGTGACGACAACTGCTGCGCCGACCGGACAAATACACAATGCTGCAGCCTTGGCAGCATTCGAAGCAGCGAGGCTCCCCAGCATTTATTTACTCCCCTTAATACTGACCGTACAAAACTATACACGAAACGCCGGAAAATTCCAGTTTTTTCATGCTTAATAACTGATTCTATTAACAAATTTAGTAAACGACGATCGCGCATTTACTCTCGACTATTGTGCGTGAACAAGTCGTGAATGCCAGTGCATGACATTCATATGAGAATGATAATATTGCTTTGAAGACAAGCTTTCGACTTTGAAAGCAAGGCGCGGGAAGCATCGCGGCGCACCAGAATCTATTCGGGCAGCACTTGCACACAGGAGACCAAAATGGCTTACCGAATCACGGGACTCAGGCGCGATGAATTTGAAGCACTCTTCGAACTTGATGATGAAGAGCTTGCAGCGCATGGCGCAATGCGCGTGACGGCAACCGCCGATAAGGGCTTTCCTTGCCGCATCAGCCTTCAAGATGCCAGGGCCGGCGAAACGCTTTTGCTTGTAAACCACACCAGCCATGAGGTGGCCACGCCATATCGCTCATCCTACGCCATTTATGTCCGCGAAGCGGCATATGAGGCGGCATCGTTCGACGATACCACCCCGCCCGTTTTTGATGGTCGCCCTTTGGGGCTGCGCGCCTTTGATTCAGCTGGAATGCTGCGCAATGCCGCGCTCGCGCTCCCCGGACAGGTTGACGCGCAAATCCGCGACCTTTTCGCCGACGAGGCAATCTCCTATATCCACGCCCATAATGTGGCGCATGGCTGTTTTGCGGCGCGGGTGGAGCGGGCATGATGTCGGTTGATCCAGATTTCGCCTTTGCGGCCTTTGATCGGCGCGATCGGGCCCTTGACGGCCAGTTCGTTGGCGCAGTGAAAACCACGCGCATTTATTGCAAGCCAAGCTGCCCGGCACGGCGTCCTTTGCGCGAGAATGTCGAGTTCTTCGCAACCGCCGCCGAAGCGCGCAACGCCGGTTATCGTTCCTGCATGCGCTGCAAGCCGGATGAAGTCGGACGCGACCGTGAGGCAGTGGCAAAGGCACTCAAGATGATCGAAGCAGCGGAAGACACGCTTTCGCTCGAGGAACTGGCTGAAGCGGTCACCTATGCCCCGCATCATTTTCACCGGTTGTTCAAACGCCATACCGGCGTCACTCCCGCCGCCTATGCTCGCGGGATACGCGCCAACCGGGCAGAGGCCGCGCTCAAGGGAACGGGCTCTATCACTGACGCCATCTATGAAGCGGGCTATTCCGGGCCAAGCCGATTTTACGCCGAAACCAATGGCCGCCTCGGCATGACGCCAGGGGCGTGGAGAAACGGCGGAGCGGGCGTCACGATCCGCTGGGCTGTTTCAGATACATCGCTCGGCCCAATGCTGGTTGCTGCAACTAACAAGGGCATATGCTGCCTTTCCTTCAACGAGAGCGAAGCCGATGTCCGCCGCCGCTTTCCCAAGGCCGCGATAGAGCCAGGCGGAGCCAATCTCGCCACGCTGATGGCCGGAGCCGTCGCAGCAGTCGAGCGCCCGCGCTCCATGCCTGATCTCCCGCTCGATATTGCCGGCACAGCCTTCCAGCAGGCCGTCTGGCAGGAACTGATGCGTATCCCGCCGGGCGAAACGCGCACCTACGCGCAGATTGCCGCCGCCGTGGGCAGGCCCAAGGCCGTGCGCGCCGCAGGATCTGCCAATGGCGCAAACCGGGTCGCTGTCCTTATCCCCTGCCACCGGGTGATCAGGACAGATGGGAGTCTGGGCGGTTATGCCTATGGCCTTCCGATCAAGGAAGAGCTTCTGAAGCGGGAGGGCGTTGCCTAAGCGCGGACTTCGTGGTTAGGCTGTCTGCGACAGGAGAACGATCATGACACCCATACCCGAAGGTGCCCCGCAAACGCTGGGAGAAGCTTTTGCCCATATCAACGCGCTGACTGCACCGAGCGTTACTGACCTCAAGGTCATGGTGCTGATCGAAGCGGCGGGCCAGACACTTTACGAGGTGAGCGCGGAAGGCGCAGATCATCAAGGCGTCAAGGCATTGCTGATCGAGAATGGCCGCGAGGAAATGAAACATGCAGGCCGGGTCAGCGCGGCCATCAAATTGCTGTCCGGAGAAGATTTCCCTCCGCCAGCGGCATCCGAAAATCCCTATCTGACCGGACACATCCCGCGCGCCACGCTCACCGCCGAAGGGCTGAAGAAAACCGCAGAAGCGGAGTTCGCCGGCGATTTACTCTATGCCACCTGGGCGCAAAGCCTCAACAACGAACAAGCCGCAGCCCTGCTCCGCCTCAACGGTCAGGAAGAGAGCGATCACGGCAACCGATTGCTTAAGGCGGCGGCGCTACTCGAGGGATAAATACATCGGGCCTATTTGTCCGACTTGTTTTCCATCTTGTCGCCAAAAATATCAAGGACTTCGCCATCCTTGCCGTCCTGCGCTGTGTGAAGGCGTTTGAGCATTGATCGCGCTTCCGCTGATCCGGGTCCGTTATGCGGGTCAAACGCGACCGTCTCGATCAGCCGGATTGCCGGAGCGAACTTTTTTTCGGCCGCCAGCGAATAGGCATAGGTCATGCGGACGTCGCGATCTTCGGGCACCATCTGATAAGCGGCCGCCAGCCCCTTCAAAGCACTTGGATTGGGTTGCAGACCTTGTTGGTGAAACGACTGGTAATATGAAAAGAGCGGCATCGGATCATTCACGTCGGCTCGGTTGGCCTTGATGATCCAGCTTCGTGCCTCCTTCCAGCGCGCCACATCAGACGCATCAAGTTTGATGTTCTGCCGGAGCATCGCTCGGCCCTTGTAGAGCATCGCACGGCTCAGCGTGGGCGTAATGCCGAGCGCTGTGTCTGCAGCACGAATTGCGCCTGCGTCATCGCCCGACTTGAAATAGGCCTCAGCAAGAAGGACCTGCGGCCCTGGATCGGCCGGATATTTCTGCGAAGATGCATTAAGAGTCGCGATCAAGCTAGGCCATTCGCTGTCGCCGACGCCGCGTCGCATTTGTAGAAACTGCATCATGGTGGCCCCAACTCCTGGGGAAACGGATGTTACTTCGATATTTGTTGGCGCCGGAGTAGCGGCGACTTCCATGACAAAACCCAATGGCTTGCGAACATAGGCATTCAATTCCTTGTCAAGCTGTTTCAGATCGCCAAATGCCATTTTTGCGGCATCCACATTTGTCGCCCCACCGTTGATTGCCTTCAAATAGCTGGTGAGTTGGCCCGCACGAGCCGGCGAAAAATTGAGAAAATGAACCAGAAGCCAGGAACGCCCATAAAAGCCGTCGTGTTGATCTTCCGGTATCTCGTCGATGCTTGAGGTTATGAGCTTTTCAGACGGAATCGGCACTTCGTTCACCAAGCTATAAGCCCGATAATAGGGTGGGAGACCGCGTTTCGCGTTTCCGTCTCTCGTGAAATCTGTGGTCGCCAAAAACTCCGCAAATCCCTCCACATACCAAGCCGGATAGGCGACCGGAAAATAGCGTATCATGAAGTGATGCGAATATTCATGGAACAACACGGCATCCGAATCGAGGTCGAACTTGCTATTGCCATTGGCTCTGTTGACGATCGCGATCGAGCCTTCGCCGTTTGGAATGTAGATGCCCGCAACATCCTTACCCGCAGCACTTGCCTTGGCAACAGCGGCCTGTGTTGGAAGCATGAAGATCGTCAGTTTTTGCGGGATGCCATCGTCAGGAACTCCAAATCGTCGGCGAAGAACTGTGTCAAAGCGCTCAATCTTGATCGAAAAGTTGAATAGCGCATCAGCCGTTCCGCCACTATAAATCGTAAAGTGACGCGTTTCCGATTTTCGCCATTCGGCTCGCGCAGTCGAAGAAGCGAACAACAACATCGCCAAAAAGGCAAGTAACCGCATAAATTCCCCACACCCGAATCAATGCGAGGTTATCATGTTGCTCAAACAAAACTATAGGGATCAACGTCCACACTAACCCGCACCGAACGGGGCCACTCCAATGCACCGAGCCAGTCACGGATCACGTCCTGCACATCGAGCGCGCGGCGGGCGTGGACCAACAGCCGCTGCCGGTGTCGGCCGCGCAGCATCGCGAGCGGTGCTGGTGCAGGGCCATAGGTGTGCATGCCCTCCACTTCAGGCGCGGACCGACCGATCAGTTGCGCGGTGTCCTGCGCATCCTTGAGGCTTTCGGAAGAGACGATGATCGCGGCAAATCGGCCAAAGGGAGGCGCGCCCGCTTCCCGTCGGCTTTCGGTCTCTGCGGCATAAAAACTTTCGGCATCCCCTGAAATGAGCGCGCGGATGACAGGTGCGCCCGGTTCATGCGTCTGAACGAAAACATGGCCGGGTTTATCCCCCCGCCCTGCCCGGCCTGCGACCTGGGCGATTTGCTGGAAGCTGCGCTCCGCTGCGCGCAGGTCGCCGCCCTGCAAGCCCAGATCGGCATCGACGACACCGACCAGCGTCAGGTTAGGGAAGTGATAGCCCTTGGTTACCAGCTGGGTGCCGATGACAATGTCGATCTCGCCCGCTTCCATCTTGCCGACAAATTCAGCGGCCTTGGCGGGTGACCAGAGCGTGTCCGACGTGACAATCGCGCGGCGCGCCTCGGGAAACAGTAACGCCACTTCATCGGCGATCCGCTCCACGCCGGGGCCACAGGCAACCAATGAATCTTCCTCATGACATTCCGGGCAGGCACGTGGCGGCGGCATTGAGTGCCCGCAATGATGGCATTGGAGCCGCTGCAGCAGCCGGTGCTCGACCATCCAGGCCGTGCAATTGGGACATTGAAAACGATGCCCGCAGTGGCGGCACAGCGTAAGCGGCGCAAAGCCTCGGCGATTGAGGAACAGCAAGGATTGCTCACCCTTTTTCAGGGTCTCCTCCATTGCCCGCACAAGCGTTGGCGCGAGCCAACGGCCCCGGTCGGGTGGATCCTGTGTCAGGTCGATGGCGATAATCTCGGGCATCTCTGCGACACCATGCCGTTCGGGCAGTTTCAGTTCGGCGTAGCGGCCCTGTGCCACTTGCTGACGCGTTTCGATTGCCGGCGTTGCGCTCGCCAGCACCACCGGGCAGTCTTCGAAATGGCCCCGCATGACCGCAACATCGCGCGCATGATATTGCACGCCCTCTTCTTGCTTGAAGCTGGCTTCATGGGCTTCGTCGACAATGATCAGGCCTAGGTTCCGGTAGGGCAGAAAAAGGGCGGAGCGCGCGCCGACAGTCACCAGTGCCTCCCCCTTTGCGATGGCGCGCCAGGCTCTTCGGCGCTGGGATTGTCGCAAGTCCGAATGCCAGGCAACAGGCGCATGACCGAAACGTGCCTCGAACCGGCGCAGAAAGGGCTCGGTGAGGGCAATTTCAGGGAGGAGAACAAGGGTCTGCCTGCCCATTCGCAGTGCCTCGGCGATCGCCTCGAAATAAACTTCGGTCTTACCCGATCCCGTCACCCCGTCGAGCAGCACCGGCGCAAAGGATTGATCTTTCACGGCCTTGATGAGCCAGTCCGAGGCTGCCGATTGTTCGTCCGAAAGCACAGGCTGTGCGAAGTCTGGGTCTGGAGGAAGAAACGGGGTTTCGAGCGAGACTTCAACGGCTTCAATCGCGCCCAGCTTGACAAGGCCGCGAATGACTCCGTCCGACACATCGGCAATCGTTGCCAATTCTCTGACGAGCCCCTGGCGCTCGCCGATCCGTTCCAGCGCCTGGGCGCGCTGGGTGGTCAGCTTGTCCGGGGCCTTGCCGGTCAGGCGATATTCAGTGACGGTCGGCGCGCCTTCCAGCGCTGCGGCTGACGACAGTGACATGCGAAGCACGGCCGCCGGCGCCGCCAGATAGTAATTGGCGGTCCATTCGATCAGCCGACGGAGCGGAGCGGCGATGGGCGGAATGTCATAAACCTGTAAAAGATTGCGCAGCCGATTGTCACCCACCTCCGCATCGGAGGGCATATGATCCTCCTCCCAGACCACACCCACCATCTGTCGGGGTCCAAGCGGAGCGAGAACAATCGATCCAGGCGTGACGGCCATGCCATGCGGTATGCGGTAGTCAAGCGGCCCAAGCGCGGGGTTCAGGAGGAGGACGCGAGCGCGAGTCATGATGCCCCCTCATTGCCCGACCAATCATTGCGGCGATAGCCGGAATGACGCTATGGATGCTGCGGGTTTGTCGGGAGAGGGTCATCATGCACATAACACGCCGTTCGCTTGTCATATCAGCAGCGATCCTGCCGGTTCTCACCCTGCCGGGATGTGCAGAAACAGGCCGCTTCAGCCTTGTTGAGGCGATCCGTCGCCTGCTGAGCCTGTCCGCCCAAAGGGCCTTTGCGTCGCTTGTTCAGGAGAATGGCTTTTTCGACGACCAGATCGCACGGATCAGCCTGCCCGATGCCTTGGGCGGATCGCGCGGGACCAGCATCCTGGCTGCCGTCCTGGGCAGCGCGGTCTTTCGCAATCGCCTGACAAGGCAAGTCAACCGGGCCGCAGAAAAGGGTGCCGAACTGGCGGCTCCGGTGGTTGCCGAGGCTGTGCTGAATATGGGCATCCCGGACGCTGCCGCGATCATCCGCGAGGGCGGGAGCGGTGCAACCGACTTGCTCAAGTCGGCCATGGGTGAAAAGCTCCTCACGACGATGTTACCCGGGATCGATAACGGCCTCAAACTGTTCGACAATGCCGTTGTGGTCGAGGCCCTGCGCGCCGCGACGAATATCGATTTTGCCGGACTGCGCGACGATGTCACGCGCAGGGCCAGCGACAGCATCTACCGGGCTATTGCACGTGAAGAAGTCGCAATCCGCTCAAACCCGGCATCAACAAATGATCCGTTGCTGATCGGGGTGTTTGGCTTGATCAAATAAGGTAGGGAAATGCTGAAACTGGCGTTGAGAGTCATTGCGCCCGGCTTTGTACTGGCCGGACTTTCGCATGCGTTCCTCGGGCTTGGCGCCGATGCGATGCTTGGCGCTCAGATTTCACCCGGGATGCTCGCCGATGCCACGCTCGACAGCCAGAACCGCTTTTACGGCGCCAGCTTCACCATCTACGGCATCCTGTTCTGGATCGCTGCTGGGGATCTCACCCGATACCGGACTCTCCTTCACATTTTGATACTCTGGTTTTTCCTGGGTGGATTGATGCGGTTGGTGTCGATTGCTCTTAAGGGCTGGCCATCGGACATGGTCTGGGCGCTGGCGCTGTCGGAACTGATACTGCCACCGATTCTCTGGCTGATGATGCGCCGTGAGGAGCAATGAAATGGCGGCGACCGGCCATCCTGAACTTGACAGCTTTATCGCCAGATATACGCCGGACGTGGAGCAACAGACGCATGCCGCCATCGCAAAGATGCGCAAGAGGCTGCCCGATGCCACGGTTCTGGTCTACGACAATTACAATGCGCTGGCTGTGGCGTTTGCGACGGACGAAAAGGTAAGCAACGTCATCCTTTCAATCACCGCCTATCCGCGCTGGGTGACATTGTTTTTCATGTATGGCGTCAAGCTGGACGATCCCGACGGACTTCTCGAAGGGTCTGGAAATCAGATCCGCAGCATTCGCCTTTCCGCTCCCGAGACGCTGGACGATCCCCGCATCGAGGCGTTGATTGCCAATGCCGTCGCCATGGCCGAGGGGCCGCTCAAGCCGAACACCAACGGCGGAATCATTATCAAGTCGGTTTCGGCCAAGCAGCGTCCAAGACGGCCCGTCGGCGGGTAATGGATGTTTGTCGAACACCGCTTCGACATTGAAATCATTGTTCCTATATCACTGGTTCCGTTTCGAGCGAGACTAGGCTAAACTGCATTCGACACAGCAATTGAGTAACTGACTATGAAAAAAGGCTTCCTGCGCGCCGCGCTTCTCGTTTCGAGCGTGGCACTGATCCCGGCAGCTACCGCCGGCATGGCAGCGGTTGATGCGAATACCTATCGCGAGATGGACCAGTTTCTGGCCGTGTTCGAGCGGGTCCGCGCCGATTATGTGGACAAGGTCGACGACAAGGCGCTGATCAAGGGTGCGATTGATGGCATGTTGGCGAGCCTCGATCCCCACAGTTCCTACCTCGATGCGCGCGATTTCGAGAATATGCGGGTTCAGACCGATGGCAATTACGGTGGGCTTGGCCTGACGGTTTCGCTTGAAGACGGAGCGGTCAAGGTCATCGCCCCAACCGAGGATTCGCCCGCAGACCGCGCTGGCGTCAAGGCTGGGGACTATATTACGCACCTTGACGGCGCGCTGATCTTTGGCGGCACGCTTGATGAAGCCGTCGACAAGATGCGCGGCACGCCAGGCACCAGCATTCGCCTGACAGTCGTGCGACCCGGCCGTGACAAGCCGTTCGACGTTACGATCACGCGCCAGATCATCGAGATCAAGCCGGTCAAATGGGAGATCAAGAACAATATCGGGATCCTCAATATCAACGGTTTTTCAAAGAGCGTTGGTGCCGATGTCCGATCCGCACTGGTCAGCATCGACAAATCGCTTGGCCATTTGCCGACAGGCTATGTTGTTGATCTGCGGTCAAACCCTGGCGGCCTGCTCGATCAGGCGATCGAAGTGTCAGACGCTTTCCTTGAACGTGGGGAAATCGTTTCTCAGCGCGGGCGGAACCGGCGCGATATCGAGCGTTATTATGCCCGCCCCGGAGATCTGGCGCATGGCTTGCCAATTATTGTTCTCGTCGATGCTGGATCCGCTTCAGCAGCAGAAATCGTTGCAGGCGCCCTGCAGGATCAGCATCGCGCGCTGGTAATGGGCGAACGCAGCTTCGGTAAAGGCTCCGTCCAGACCCTGATCCAGCTTGACGAAACAAGCGCGCTCCGATTGACAACGGCCCGGTACTACACGCCGTCAAACCGATCGGTGCAGGAAGGCGGGATCGAGCCGGATATTGCCGTGCCGCAATTGTCCGACCCGGACTATAAGGCACGGCCGAGATTCAGGGAGGCCGACCTCAGCCGCCACCTCATCAACGAGGCCAAGGTCGACAATTCGGTGCTCGAAGCCGACACCAAGCCCGATCCGCGTTTTACCCAGACGGCCGAAGAACTGAAGGCCAAGGGCATCAAGGATTTCCAGCTTCACTATGCCCTTGAAACTCTCGGGCGACTTTCCCGGAACCAGAGTGCTAATGGCACAGCTGCTCGCAAGGGAAGCCGCTAACCGTGTCGACGCTCCGCAAGGCCGCCTGGCTCGCATTTGCGATCCCGGCCGCGTTGCTGGCAGGAGCCTTGGGTTCGCAGCATATCGGCGGGCTTTTCCCATGCGAAATGTGTTATTGGCAGCGTTGGCCGCATGAAGCCGCCCTCGCTTTCGCTATTATGGCGCTATTGGCGCGTGATGCCGGGACCAAGAGGCTGTTCGTGTATATGGCCGCGTTCGCGATCATGGCGAGCGGCTTGATCGGCATCTTTCATACGGGCGTCGAATATAAATGGTGGGATGGAATCACTGCCTG
>JANLST010000034.1:0-6003 GCA_031362505.1 Sphingomonadales bacterium | reverse complement strand
CTGCGGATGAGCGTTATTCCGACCATCGCGCCTTTCCTTTTGCCGCGCATCTTGCCGCGGCTGAGGCGCGACTGGCCAGACCTCAAGCTCTACTTGCGAGAGGAAACAAGCGGTGCTGCGTGCGAATCGCTGAGCCACGGTCGCGCCGATTGCGTTCTGCTTGCGCTGCCCTATGCCTGTGGCGAGATCGAGTCCGAGATACTGTTCGAGGACCGGCTGTTCATGGCCTATCCCGGCAACGAAGTTCCCCCCGAAAACGTCACGCCGGACACGATCGACGAAACGAGACTGCTTCTGCTGGAAGACGGTCATTGCCTGAAGGATCATGTCCTGTCGGCCTGCAATCGGCCGGAACTGCGCTCCAACGCTGCCATGTTGGGCACGTCGCTCCATACGCTGGTGCAGATGGTCGATAATGGACTCGGCGTTACCATGCTTCCCGAAATGGCAATCAAGGCGCATATTCTTGACAACACGGGAATCAACACGCGCCCGCTCAATGCTGATCATCCGACGCGGAGCATCGCGTTGGCCTGGCGCAAGGCCAGCCCGAGAGGGAAAGAATTTCATCTTCTCGCAAATGTATTGCGCGAGGCAGAGGATCGCTAGTTCCACTTCTCCGATGCCAGATCGTCGGCGGCGCGCGCTTCGACCCATTCGGCACGGCCGTCTGCAAATTCCTCTTTTTTCCAGAACGGCGCATCCGTCTTGAGCCGGTCAATCAGATAGGCGCAAGCTTCCAGGGCGGATGCGCGGTGTCGCGCGGCGGTTGCCACCAGGACGATCCGGTCACCAGGCTCGAGCCGACCGACGCGATGGATGAGGGTGACGCCGTCAAGGGTCCAGCGCGACATCGCCTCGTCAGCAAGCATGTCAAGGGTAGCACCTGTCATCGCCGGATAATGCTCAAGGGTCATGCGCTTTAATCCGCCATCGCCCCGTACATAGCCAACAAAGGACGCAATGCCGCCCGAGCCAAGGGTCGCGAGGGCCTCCAACTCGACCCCGGGATCAAAATCCGCTGTGCCAACCAGAACGCGTTTCATCCGCCGGTGACCGGCGGAAAATAAGCAATCTCCTTTGCGTCGCGAAGCGGCGTATCAAGTGGCACCATGACCTGATCGATGGCACACCGAAGCTTTTCGGGAGTCGCAAAGGCCTGCGCATAGCCCTCCCCGAGCGCAGACAGCCAATTGATGAGTTCTCGCGACGTCAAAACGGCTTGGGGCAGGTCGCGCACTTCCTCGCCCAGGCCAATGGCCTCACGAACCGAGGAAAAATAAAGCAGTGTGACGCGGGCCACCGGGTCAATCCATGTGCTTCAGGCCAACACGCAGATAGTCCCAGCCCGTCACTACGGTGAGGACAGCCGCCATCCAGAGGCTTAAAAGTCCAACCTCCTTGATCCAGAAATGCGCGGGCAAGGCTCCCGCGAGAATCAGCGCACCCAATGCGACAAGCTGGAGTGTGGTCTTCCATTTCGCGAGCTGGGACACTGGCACCGACACGCGCAAGTCGGCAAGGAATTCACGCAGCCCGGAAACCGCAATCTCGCGCAGCAAAATGATGAGCGCGGGAATGAGGTGTAATCCCGTGATTGAAGCTGCATCGTGCCGCGAACCGACAAGCATCACAATCACGGCAGCGACCATGATCTTGTCCGCGATTGGATCGAGGAACACGCCGAGTCGCGAAACCGCGCCTTGCGCGCGTGCCACATAGCCGTCGAAATAGTCAGTGAGCCCCATCAGGCAATAAAGGGCGAAGCCAAGGCCGTATCCCAGTTCCCAGCCCGGATACCACAACAGGGCAACGAGGATCGGGACCGCAAAGATGCGCGAAAGCGTCAGAATGTTTGGCAGTGTCAGCATGTTCAACAACATCTAGCTAAAACGCAAAAAACTGCCAGTGCCCAATTGCAGCGGGGCAAAATCGGCGGCAGAGCATTGTCGCCTATCATTAGAGGAACGAGATAATGCGCAGATTTGCAGTGTTGACAGTGATATGCGCGGCCATCTTTTCAGCAGAGCCAGCCAATGCCGGCCTTTCAGCGGCCGAAACACGCATGGCTGCAACCGTCGACTCCGAATATGAGCGCTCGGTCTCGTTGCTTGAAACACTGGTCAACCAAAATAGTGGATCAATGAATTTCGAAGGAGTCGAAGCGGTCGGACGCATGATGCGCGCCGAGCTTGAGCCTCTGGGATTTACCGTGATCTGGAAGCCCATGGCTGCCGCCAAGCGGGCAGGACATCTGATCGCGACTCACAAAGGCAAGTCCGGCACAAAGAATCTGTTATTGATCGCCCATCTTGACACTGTGTTTGAGAAGGACTCGCCCTTCCAGAAGTTCGTTCGAAAAGGCGACAAGGCAGAAGGCCCGGGATCCGGCGATGACAAGGGCGGGCTTGTCGTCATTGTATCGGCACTTCGCGGCATGAAGGCTGCTGGCACGCTCAAGGACGCCAATATTGAAATCGTCATGACGGGCGATGAGGAAGATTCAGGCGATCCGATCGAGATTGCTCGGGCGGATCTCGTCGTTGCTGGCAAGCGTTCAGACGTGGCGCTCGATTTCGAAGGATTGTTCGTTGAAGATGGCAAGGACAAGGGCTCGATTGCGCGCCGTTCGTCCAATAGCTGGTCGGTGAGAGCGACAGGAAAAACCGGCCATAGTTCTTTGATCTTCAACACGGTCTATGGGGATGGCGCAATCTACGAGCTGACAAGAATTATATCCCGTTTCCGCAGCGAATTGCCCGAGGCCAATCTTACATTGAATGTCGGGCTCATCGCTGGCGGAACTGACGCTGCCTTCGATCCTGATGGCATACGGGCAACAGCGCGCGGCAAGACCAACATTATCCCCGCAGCTGCAATCGCACGGGGCGACTTCCGAACACTGAGCGATGAACAGACGGCGCGGATCAAGATGAAAATGGCCGCAATCGTGGCGGCCCATGCCCCGGAAACCGGCGCCGAAATCATATTTGAAAGTGGCGGATATCCTGCAATGGCACCGACCGATGGCAATCGCGCTCTGCTGGCCAAGCTCAATGGTATCAACCTTGACCTCGGTCTGGCCGAAATGCAGCCACTTGATCCGCTGAAACGGGGGGCGGGCGATATTTCCTTTGTTGCCAAAGACGTTGACGGACTGGTTGGACTCGGAACCGCGAGTCAAGGCGATCATGCGCCAGGCGAAGTGGTCGATCTCGATTCAATACGTCGTCAGGCAAAGCGCGCGGCAATCCTGATGTCACGACTTTCTCACGAAAAGCGGTAAGGATAGTTGACGTTTACGGAAAAAGTCCCAAATCAAAACCGGTTCAAGGATCAAACGACTCGGTCCCCCCAAGGAGAGACAGGAAATGGACAGTTACCTCAAGCAATATATCAACGGCCAGTGGGTCGATTCGATCGGTGGCAAACGCCATGAAGTGATCAGCCCATCGACCGAAGAGCCATGTACGGAAATTACCCTTGGTACGTCGGCCGATGTCGATGCTGCTGTGACGGCTGCGCGTGCCGCGTTCGAGACCTATTCACAGACCAGCCGCGAAGAGCGGCTCGCGTTGCTTGGCCGTATCGTCGAGGAATATAAGAAGCGTGTCGGCGATCTTGCCAAGTCGATGGCAAACGAAATGGGCGCCCCACTCAGCTTCGCGGCAACCGCACAAGTCGGTGCCGGGATCGGCGGTTTTCTCGGAACGATCGAAGCACTCAAGACTTTCGAGTTCAGCGAATGGCATGGTGCGAACAAGGTGGTCTACGAGCCGATTGGCGTAGTCGGCATGATCACGCCATGGAACTGGCCGCTCAACCAGATCGCGTTAAAGGTTGCGCCCGCGCTGGCCGGCGGAAACACGATGATCCTGAAGCCCTCGGAAGAATGCCCGGGCAACGCCGTGATCTTCGCCGAAATCCTTGACGCCGCTGGCGTACCGCCAGGTGTGTTCAATCTGATCAACGGCGACGGTCCCGGCGTCGGCACGGCGATCTCGGCCCATCCCGGCATCGAAATGGTAAGCTTCACCGGCTCGACCCGCGCAGGCATTCTTGTTGCCAAATCGGCTGCCGACACTGTCAAACGTGTCCACCAGGAACTGGGCGGAAAGTCGCCAAACCTCGTCCTGCCGGGTTCAGATCTGGTCTCGGTGCTGCCGCCTACCGTTTCGGGTGTGCTGATCAATACGGGCCAGAGCTGCATCGCCCCGACCCGAATCCTAGTTCACAAGGATCAGGAAACCGAAGCCGTCGGAGTGATCAAGGGCATGTTCGATGGAACGACGGTCGGCGATCCGCTGATCGAAGGCGGACATATCGGCCCTGTCGTCAACAAGACGCAGTATGACAAGATCCAGGGCTTGATCCAATCGGCTATTGACGAAGGCGCGACCCTTGAAACTGGCGGGACCGGGCTGCCGACGAACGTGAATCGAGGCTACTACATCAAGCCAACGGTCTTTTCTGGTGTCACCCCGGACATGCGGATTGCCAAGGAAGAAGTCTTCGGTCCTGTCGCAACAGTCATGACCTATTCCACGTTGGAAGAGGGCATAAAGATCGCGAACGACACCGTCTATGGTCTGTCTGCCGTCATATCCGGCGATCCGGCAAAGGCCGCAGACATTGCACCAAGGCTGCGCGCAGGCATGGTCGCGGTCAACAACTGGGGGCCGGCACCGGGCGCTCCTTTTGGTGGCTACAAACAGTCGGGAAATGGTCGCGAAGGCGGCTTGTTCGGTCTCAAGGACTTCATGGAAATGAAGTCAATCAGCGGCATTCCTGCCTGATTTTTCTCTACACCGGCAATTTTGAAGGGGGGAGCACGGAAGTGCTTCCCCCTTTTGCTGTCAGGCTTTAGGGGCGAGACATGACCGAAGCCCTGACCATTGCCCTGGCTCAATTGTCGCAGCGTATGGGGGATCTCTCAGCCAACGCCGATGCGATGCTGGCTGCGCGAAAACAGGCGACAGGCGCGGATCTGATCGTCTTTCCCGAACTTCAGCTGATCGGATATCCGCCTGAAGATCTGGTGCTTAAGCCTGCACTCGTCGAACGCGCCGACACTGAACTCTCGCGCCTCGCAGCTGCCACGGCGGATGGTGGCCCGGCGATGTTGGTTGGGTCGATCCGGCGGATCGACGGCCAACTCTACAATGCGATGATATTGTTGGACGACGGAAAAATTGTCGCTGAAAGACTCAAGCATGAGCTGCCGAATTACGGCACGTTTGATGAAAAAAGGCTTTTCACGAGTGGTCCTTTGCCGGCACCGATCAACTTTCGCGACGTCAGCATTGGCGTACCGATCTGCGAGGATGTCTGGCTGTCGGAAGTGTGCACGCACCTGAAGGCACAGGGCGCCGAGATTCTCCTGACGCCCAATGGCAGTCCCTATGAAATTGACAAGGACGAACTGCGATCCAGCACGGTTGTTGCCGCACGGGTCAGGGAAACCGGCCTACCCATGGCATATCTCAATCGCGTTGGCGGGCAAGACGAGCTTGTGTTCGACGGCGCCTCGTTCGTCCTCAACGCCGATGGCACAATGGTACACCAGATGGCCGATTGGGAAGAAGAAATCCGGCTGACCCGGTGGCTGCGGACTCCAGCCGGCTGGTCGTGTACTTCAGGTGCCATAGCCGCTCTCGAACCCTTCCCGTCCGATGCCTATCACGCCATGATGATCGGCCTGCGTGACTATGTGAATACCAATCGCTTTCCCGGCGTCGTCCTGGGCCTTTCGGGTGGCATTGATTCAGCGATCTGCGCAGCGATTGCCGCAGACGCACTCGGCCCAGACCGAGTTTGGGCCGTTATGTTGCCGTCGCGATTCACCGGACAGGAAAGTCTTTCTGACGCGACCGAATGCGCGCGGATGATCGGCTGCAGGCTCGACACCATCCCGATTTCCCCAGCGGTTGCCGCCTTTGATTCCATGCTGTCGGGCTCTTTTGCGGATCGCGATGTCGATATCACGGAGGAAAATATCCAGTC
>JANLST010000012.1:0-6994 GCA_031362505.1 Sphingomonadales bacterium | reverse complement strand
CCAAAGCAGCTTGTTTCGGTGGCAGCGTCGCTCATTCCGTTTCTGGAAAACGATGACGCCAACCGCGCCCTGATGGGATCGAACATGCAGCGCCAAGCGGTGCCGCTCGTTCGTGCCGAGGCACCGTTCGTCGGGACCGGCATGGAAGAAACGGTTGCCCGGGATTCGGGCGCTGCGATTGCGGCCGTACGTGGCGGGATTGTCGACCAGGTCGATGCATCGCGTATCGTTATCCGTGCCACAGGGGCAGTCGAAGCCGGTCAGTCGGGCGTCGACATCTATACGCTTCACAAGTTCCAGCGTTCGAACCAGAACACCTGCATCAATCAGCGTCCGCTGGTGAAGGTGGGCGACGTGATTATACCGAGCCAGATCATCGCGGATGGTCCTTCGACCGAACTTGGAGAACTGGCACTGGGTCGTAACACGCTTGTCGCGTTCATGCCCTGGAACGGTTACAACTACGAAGATTCGATCCTGATCAGCGAACGCATCGTGAAGGACGATGTTTTCACCTCGATTCATATCGAGGAATTCGAAGTCATGGCCCGCGATACCAAGCTTGGGCCAGAAGACATTACCCGTGACATTCCCAACGTGGGCGAAGAAGCGCTCCGCAATCTCGACGAAGCGGGCATCGTCTATATTGGTGCCGAGGTCGAACCCGGCGACATCCTCTGTGGCAAGATTACGCCCAAGGGTGAATCACCGATGACGCCGGAAGAAAAGCTCCTCCGTGCGATCTTTGGTGAAAAGGCGTCGGATGTCCGCGATACGTCGCTTCGACTGCCCCCGGGCGTAGCCGGCACAGTTGTTGAAGTTCGCGTGTTCAACCGTCACGGCATCGACATTGATGACCGTACCCGCGCCATTCAGGCCGAGGAAAAGGAACGTCTCGGCAAGGATCGCGACGACGAACGCTCGATCCTCAACCGCGCGACATACTCGCGCCTCAAGGAAATGTTGATCGGCCAGGTTGCCACGGCATCGCCCAAGGCGATCAAGAAGGGTGCAACTATTGACGAAGAATCGCTGTCCGAAGTTGAAAGCTTTGAATGGTGGAAGATTGCGGTGCAGGACGACGCGCGTCAGGCCGATCTCGAAGCGGTCAAGGGCCAGTATGACGAAGCGGTCAAGCTGATCAACGCGAAGTACGAAGATCGCGTCGACAAGGTGGAGCGCGGCGATGATCTGGCGCCGGGCGTGCTCAAGATGGTCAAGGTCTTCGTCGCCGTTAAGCGCAAACTGCAGCCCGGCGACAAGATGGCCGGTCGGCATGGCAACAAGGGCGTGATCTCGCGCATCCTGCCTGCCGAAGACATGCCTTTCCTTGAAGATGGAACGCCAGTCGATATCGTTCTGAACCCGCTGGGCGTGCCAAGTCGCATGAACGTCGGGCAGATTTTTGAAACCCATCTGGGCTGGGCCGCACGTGGCCTTGGCAAGCAGATCACGGAATTGCTCGAAGCCTGGCATGAATCGGGCGGGTCGGCTGCGGGTAAACCGCCAACGGCTGTGCGTGAACGCCTGAACACCATCTACGGTGCCAAATACACCGCAGAACTCGAAAGTCGCAGCGACGAAGACATCGTCGAACTTGCCGGTCTCCTGAAAAATGGTGTTCCTATGGCAACGCCGGTTTTTGACGGTGCGCGTGAAGCCGATGTGTCCGACATGCTGACAATGGCGGGACTTGATACTTCGGGTCAGGTGACGCTGTTTGATGGTCGCTCGGGAGACGCTTTTGATCGCCAGGTAACGGTTGGGTATATCTACATGCTCAAGCTGCACCATCTTGTCGATGACAAGATCCACGCGCGTTCGATCGGGCCGTACAGCCTCGTCACCCAGCAGCCGCTGGGCGGCAAGGCCCAGTTCGGCGGACAGCGTTTCGGCGAAATGGAGGTCTGGGCGCTCCAGGCCTATGGTGCTGCCTATACGCTCCAGGAAATGCTCACAGTGAAGTCCGATGACGTCGTCGGCCGCACCAAGGTCTACGAAGCGATCGTCAAGGGTGACGATACGTTCGAGGCTGGCATCCCGGAAAGCTTCAACGTCCTCGTCAAGGAAATGCGCTCACTCGGCCTCAACGTCGATCTGACGAGTTTCACGAACAAGGATGCCGAAGGCGAAGGCCTGGCTATCGCGGCCGAGTGACACAACTCCCCTCCCGTTCGCGGGAGGGGCCGGGGTGGGCCGGCAAGCCCATCAGTGATTGAACATTCCCACCCCTAACCCGTCTGCGCAGGCGGGAGGGGGACTGGAAGGACCCAAAAATGAACGAACTGACCAATTTCGCCAATCCGATTGCCAAGCCGGAGACATTTGACCAGATCCAGATCGGGATTGCCTCACCAGAGCGCATCCGTTCCTGGTCCTTCGGCGAGATCAAGAAGCCGGAAACCATCAACTATCGTACGTTCAAGCCTGAGCGTGACGGCCTGTTCTGTGCGCGCATCTTCGGCCCGATCAAGGATTACGAATGCTTGTGCGGCAAGTACAAGCGCATGAAGTACAAGGGCATCGTCTGCGAAAAGTGCGGTGTCGAGGTCACGGTTTCCAAGGTCCGCCGCGAACGGATGGGCCATATCGAACTGGCTGCGCCGGTTGCCCATATCTGGTTCCTGAAGTCCCTGCCGAGCCGCATCGGACTGTTGCTCGATATGCAGTTGAAGCAGCTTGAGCGGGTTCTCTATTTCGAAGCCTATATCGTCGTCGAGCCAGGCCTGACGACGCTCGAAAAGTACCAGCTTCTTACAGAAGACGAACTGCTCGATGCACAGGATGAGTTCGGCGAAGACGCCTTTTCGGCTGGCATCGGTGCCGAGGCGGTCCGTCGTATGCTCGAGGAACTCGATCTGGTTGGTGAAAAGGAAGCACTGCTCGAAGAGCTGGCGACCACCAAGTCGGAACTCAAGCCCAAGAAGATCATCAAGCGATTGAAGGTCGTCGAGAGCTTCATCGAATCGGGCAACCGCCCCGAATGGATGATCCTTGAAGTGATCCCGGTCATTCCGCCCGAACTGCGCCCGCTTGTGCCGCTTGACGGTGGCCGGTTCGCGACATCCGATCTCAACGATCTCTATCGTCGCGTTATCAACCGCAACAACCGCCTGAAGCGGCTCATGGAACTGCGTGCGCCGGACATCATCGTCCGCAACGAAAAGCGCATGTTGCAGGAAGCGGTCGATGCGCTGTTCGATAACGGCCGTCGCGGCCGGACGATCACGGGTGCCAACAAGCGCCCGCTCAAATCGCTGTCTGACATGCTGAAGGGTAAGCAGGGCCGTTTCCGCCAGAACCTTCTCGGCAAGCGCGTCGATTATTCGGGCCGTTCGGTCATTGTGACCGGTCCGGAACTCAAATTGCATCAGTGCGGCTTGCCGAAGAAGATGGCGCTCGAACTGTTCAAGCCGTTCATCTATTCGCGCCTCGACGCCAAGGGTCTGTCGATGACCTTGAAGCAGGCCAAGAAGTGGGTCGAAAAGGAGCGCAAGGAAGTCTGGGACATCCTCGACGAAGTGATCCGCGAGCACCCCGTTCTGCTGAACCGTGCGCCGACGCTCCACCGTCTGGGCATCCAGGCGTTCGAGCCTGTGCTGATTGAAGGCAAGGCGATCCAGCTTCACCCGCTGGTCTGTTCCGCATTCAACGCCGATTTCGATGGCGACCAGATGGCCGTGCACGTTCCGCTGAGCCTTGAGGCCCAATTGGAAGCGCGCGTCCTGATGATGTCGACCAACAACATCCTGAGCCCCGCGAACGGCAAGCCGATCATCGTTCCGTCGCAGGACATGGTGCTGGGTCTTTATTATCTCTCGATGTCGAAGGAGAATGAGCCAGGCCAAGGCATGCTGATGTCTGACATGCAGGAAGTGCATGCCGCGCTGCATTCCGGCGCCGTGACGCTCCATTCCAAGATCACCAGCCGTGTTCCGCAGGTGGATGAAGACGGCAAGGAGTATATGCTCCGCACCGAAACCACTCCGGGTCGCATGTTGCTGGGCGAGACCTTGCCGATGAGCCACAAGGTGCCTTTCGATACGATCAATCGCCTCCTGACCAAGAAGGAAATCGGCGACGTCATCGACATCGTCTATCGGCACACCGGCCAAAAGGAGACCGTACTGTTCGCTGACGCGATCATGAGCCTTGGTTTCAAGCACGCATTCAAGGCTGGCATTTCCTTCGGCAAGGACGACATGATCATCCCCGCCACCAAGGACGGGCTGGTTGAGGAAACCCGTGTACTCGTTCGTGATTTCGAGGCGCAGTATCAGGAAGGCCTGATCACCCAGCAGGAAAAATACAACAAGGTGATCGACGCCTGGAGCCGTTGCGGCGATCAGGTCGCGGCTGAAATGATGAAGGAAATTCAGTCCGTGAAGATGGGCCCGGATGGCCGCGAACTGCCGACCAACGCGATCTACATGATGGCGCATTCGGGTGCGCGTGGTTCGGCGGCGCAGATCAAGCAGCTGGCCGGTATGCGTGGGCTGATGGCCAAGCCGTCGGGCGAGATCATCGAAACACCGATCATCTCGAACTTCAAGGAAGGCTTGACCGTCCTTGAATATTTCAACTCAACCCACGGTGCCCGCAAGGGTCTGGCTGATACCGCGCTCAAGACAGCAAACTCGGGTTATCTGACCCGCCGTCTCGTCGATGTTTCTCAGGATTGCACTGTGATCGAGGAAGATTGCGGCACCGAGCGTGCGCTTGTCATGAAGGCGATCGTGCAGGGTGGCGCGACCATCGCGTCGCTTGGTGAGCGTGTTCTGGGCCGCACCACTGCGGAAGACATCGTCGATTCCAAGACCAATGAAGTGATGATCGCGACGGGCACACTGCTCGACGAGGCCGATATTCTGAGGATTGAGGAAATCGGCATTCAGGCGATCAAGATCCGTTCGCCGTTGGTTTGCGAAACGCGGATGGGCGTTTGCGGCAAATGCTATGGTCGCGATCTGGCGCGCGGAACCCCTGTGAATATGGGTGAAGCTGTGGGCGTCATTGCTGCCCAGTCGATCGGCGAGCCCGGTACCCAGTTGACGATGCGGACGTTCCATATCGGCGGTGCGGCACAGCTTAACGAGAAATCGGGGCTTGAAGCGGTCAGCGACGGCTCGATCGAATATCGTGAACTTCGGACGATTGTGGACAAGATGGGCCGTACCGTTTCACTATCGCGCAACGGCGAAGTCGCGGTGCTTGACAATGATGGTCGTGAGCGTTCGGCAGATCGTCTGCCTTACGGCGCTTACGTGCTGTTTGCGGATGGCGGCAAGGTCAAGAAGGGCGACAAGATTGCGGAATGGGATCCGTTCACCATGCCGGTGATCACGGAAAATCCCGGTGTCGTGAAGTATCAGGATATGGTCGAAGGCCAGACGCTGGTGGAGCAGGTCGATGAAGCGACGGGTATTTCCCAGAAGATCGTCACCGAATTCCGTCCCGGTCGTTCGAAGGACGATCTCCGTCCGCGCCTGACCCTTCTCGACAGCGAGTCGGGCGAAGCCGGTCGTTATATGCTGGCTGTCGGCGCGATGCTTTCGGTCGAGGATGGTGCGACGGTGCAGGGCGGCGACGTTCTGGCCCGTATTTCGCGAGAAGCCGCCAAGACCCGGGATATCACCGGTGGTCTGCCTCGGGTGGCTGAACTGTTCGAAGCGCGCAAACCGAAGGAAAACGCGATCATCGCCAAGGTCTCCGGTCGTGTCGTTTACGGCAAGGACTACAAGGCCAAGCGCAAGATCGGCATCCAGCCAGAAGATGGTGGCGATCTGGTCGAATATCTGATTCCCAAGTCGAAAGTCATCGATGTCCAGGAAGGCGATTATGTGAAGCGCGGCGATAATCTCGTTGCCGGTTCGCCCGATCCACACGATATTCTGGAAGTCCTCGGCATCGAACCGCTGGCGGAGTTTCTGGTTGCGGAAATCCAGGAAGTCTATCGCTTGCAGGGCGTGAAGATCAACGACAAGCACATCGAGACGATCGTTCGCCAGATGCTGCAAAAGGTCGAGATCATCGCGTCGGGCGACACCACATTGCTGGTGGGCGAACAGGTCGATCGCGAGGAAATGATCGAGATCAACGACAAGGCCGCGCTGACCGGTGGAAAGCCTGCCGAAGGCAAGCCGATCCTGCTTGGCATCACCAAGGCGTCGCTGCAAACCCGCAGCTTCATCTCGGCGGCCTCCTTCCAGGAAACCACGCGCGTGCTCACGCAGGCGGCGGTCGAGGGCAAGAAGGACGAACTGATCGGCCTCAAGGAAAACGTGATCGTTGGCCGACTGATCCCGGCTGGGACGGGTGCGGGCATGAACCGCCTGCGCGTTTCGGCTACGTCGCGCGATCTGGCGCTTCGCGTCCAGCAGCGCGAATGGCAGGAAAGTCTAATCGCACCAAAGTCGGCAGCTGAAGAGCATGCGGCCGAACTGCGCCAGCCAATCGAAGCCGATACTGGCGACGATGCCCTGGCGGCGGTTATTCATACGCCAGAGACCGTGGAGGACGGGGCCGAATAAGCGTCATTGGCCCAACTATTCGAAAAACCCCGCCAGTTTACTCGGGCGGGGTTTTTTGTGCCAATCTGGCACTGTTTGCGGCGCCCGCACGATGCGACTTGCGAAACGGCTTTCGAGGATTAATGTCGGATTAACGGAGTCGCAGCCGGCGAGCCAAAGGGTATTGCTTCCCTTTGCACGCAAATTTTGATCTTTTGCTGAAAGGAATAGGGCATGAAGAAGTATCTATTATCTGTTTCGGCGGTAGCGGCAATTGCGACGTCGGTACCGGCATCTGCCGCAGTGACCTGGAACTGGTCGTTTGCGGGAGAAGCCGGGACGTTTACGACAGACGGCAACGCGCCGGGTAACGTGGCTGCGCCGGGAACATATAATTTTTCGGATTTTTCAGTAACGGCGAGTCCTTTTGGACGTCCTCTTGGTAGCGTATCCGGCGGGGGGTACAGTGCTGCCGGGTTCTCAAC
>JANLST010000004.1:0-5386 GCA_031362505.1 Sphingomonadales bacterium | reverse complement strand
CCGACCCGCCTCACGCGTCAATAGAAAGCCGATCAAATCGAACTAACCCAGATTAGGGCCCGCTTTGGAATTCATTGCGTGCACAATGAAGCGCCAAGGCAAAGTCGAAGCCATCGTCACCGACAGTTTCAAATCCTAACTCGCAGCGATGCGCGTGTCCGCTTGGTCGTGCTGATGTACATTCGATTTCCGCTTTCGCTGAGGAACGTGGAGGATATGCTTTTCGAGCGCGGGATCGACTTTTGTCATGAGACGGTGAGGTCCTGGTGGGGCTGCGGCCCCGGCGAACCACGTCCCTGCGACTCATATGGGACAAAGCCTTCCATGACGCCACGGCATGCTCACTTCGAACAGTATCGTGCGGGGCGTTGCAAAATACAATCGCTTCATTGCTGTCCGCGTGAGCGGAGTCCCTCCCCCGTGAGTTTATGCCTTTGAGCAAATACGGAGGCTGTATGTTTACGATTCTGATTGGGAAATTGACGGTCGGTAACTCCGCGGCAAGAACTGCCGAGGAAGCGTTGAAAAAGGCGAAATCAATTGATGATAGCGGGCAATCACCTACAATCATGCATGACGGCGAAAATTGCTCTCTGATGGAGTTTCAGCGCCTCGTCGTAAGAGGAAGGTGGGATCTTAATTTATAGCGCGAAGTCGGAGCTTTTAGATGGCTTTGCCGACGTGGACTCTGGTGAAGGCGAATGAGGAGAATCGTTCCTCGATAATGGTAAGGCCCGGCTGATCTAACAACCGGGCCTTTGAGCAAGGTCGAGAAGGGTCCCCTGTTCGAGACGGCCCCTCGGTCTTGCCGAGCGGAGAGCCTATGCTTTCCGCGCTCAACGAATTGTATGGAATCGACAATTTCCCAAGCGATTGCGCAGTGTCCCTGGGTGGGACGGTGTCAATGATCCATCACGAACCCGGCGCAGGCGGCCATAAAGGATCTCTTAGCTATTCGATGACACTGCAGTGTTCGGTCGATGACCGGCATCCCGTCAGCATCGAGTGGAGCCTTGCAAACATGAGTGCCGACAGTTCAGGCTATTGTCCCGATGCGCTGGACGCAATTCGCCACGTCGTATCGGGCTTTGGCGACCCGCCCAAACCATCAAATCCGGATTCCAGAATGCCGATATGGAAGGCCGTATCGCATATTGCCATGGGTTTGGGGGAGGCAGACGAGAAGAGATTATATCCGGCAACGCGAGATGCGATACGCCAGGCTGCGGCACAGGGGGACATCGAGATATGGGGAAGGCGGGAATTGCCAGTGCCAATGGAGTCCGGCTTTCCGAGCGAAGTGTGGACACCTATAAACCCGCTGTATTGGCGAACGCATATAATCAATTTTCTGGCGGCCTCCGAAATGTGGGAAGCCGAGATTCATTCGGCCAGTGAGCCGCTGATGATCGGAGAAACAAGCCGATATTGGGCGCTGCAAGTGAAGCCATCAGACGTCGACCGATATTGGACAATTGAGTGATGGACGCAGGCTATCAACTTGGGGACCGACCGCTCTAGACCCCGTCCGTCAATGCCCGCGACAGCGCCCGCGCAGCACGCATGATGTCCTTTGCCAACTGCGAACGCTCGCCGTGGAGAGCGCAGCGACTACGACCCTTCACCGTCCGTGTTGGCCAGTGAGAGTGCGGTAACGGCCATAGTATCTCGAAACATTTCTATCCGGATTACACCACAAAACTGCCGTCCTGTGGCTGCCGAACGGACGGCGGGTTTTGACGGGCTATGAAGCGACCACGAACGGCAGGAATCTTGTCGCAAACAGACATCGCATCAGTAGCCGATCAAACGACATCAACGAGGGACAACGCAGAGATTTCTCCCCTGGGCCTCAAGACCAACCTCAACGAACGCTCGCGAAGCCAAGCGTTGCCATGACGAAGCCACCCGAACTGAACCGCCCGACCCCCTAAGCTGGTCTCACCAACCAGCAACAAGGAGTTTGGAAATGAAGCATTATATATTTGAAGCAATCGAGAAAAATTCCAGCCAGGATTATGAGTTCGTCATCTTCGCCAAGACCCAGAACACAGCATATGAACTGGTCGTCCTGTTTCAGGAGAACCTGGAGCTGGTTTCTCTCGACTGGAACACCAGATCCTGGGAAACTTGGGACGAGGAGGCAAACCAGCAGCAGCTCGACGATGTCCTGGCTCGCGGCGAAGAGGGCCTGGGCACTTATGACAAGGAGAATGGTTGGCGCGTCATTGCATGGCCAAGCATGAGGGATACCATTCTCAAAATGCTGCATCGGAACCGATGACCGATCACCGAGCCCGGCTGGCTCATGGTCGGTCGGGCACCTCTTGCTGTCCGCGTATGATCTCAATGGATAGTGGTTACGTCCCTCGTGGTAGCAGGCGCGATCGACCCGGCGCTATGGAATATGTGTGGTTGCTGCTCGGGGAGCGAGGGAGCCCATGGAGCAATGGTGGTCGCGCTCGTTTGGTATGGGGTCGTTGGGTGTATGGTGCTTGAGGTGTCATGGTTATCTGTGACCGACAGGTTTGAAGCTAAAGTGCGGTATGCTCTGTAGCGGTCTCAGCGCTCGCTCACGGTACGACGACCATGCACATGACCAACTCATCCCAAAACGCTCTGCCATGCCCTCACAGGGGCTGGGATCGCTTTCCGTGGAGCATTGCCAATTGGCCCTCGCTAGATAGGCAGGGTTATGGTCTGGTCAGCCAGCGGAAAATTGATACACGGGCAAGATTAAAGGTTGCGGAATTGCCGCACTCGTTGACAGAATCTCCTACTCCACTTGATCTGCGACATGCATCAGAAATGCCCCGAAATCCCTCACCAGTGGCTGAATTGTAGGCTTTTCTGAGTTATCGGAAATTCAACCCGGTGTTGAATTTGTCAACCATGGCCTTCAAGATCGGCCTGCGCCGGTATTCGCGTTTTGATGCCAGATATGCTATACTCCATGATGCAAAATTGTTTCAGAACCCATCGTAGATATCGTCGGCTCATGGAGATTGAATGGACCCGCGCAATAGCGCTATTCGAGCGCGGCGAATACAACGCCAAAAAGCTCGCTGATCTCTTCGGCGTCTGCGACAGGACGATGCGCGCCGGCCTGAAAGCACGGGGTGCCGTCAAAGACTGCCGCGTCCACGAGATCCGCGACGAGGTCTGCGCCATCGTTCTCGAGCACCGCCGCATCAACAAAATCAGGGACGATGCCAACCTCAGGATGTTTGCCAGTCTGTTCGAGAAATACCCTGGCGAGGCGTTCGAACCACTCGATCTGTCGGAGTTTGCCAACATGGACATATTTGAAGGCTGAAAGGATCTGGATTGCAGTGTTTATGGTTGCGGGCCGTAATCGCGGTTCCGACCGTCGGCATAAATTGGTTCGTGAATGACAGGGCATCATCCCCGCAAATTAAGGAGTATGAATGTGTATTTGATTATCGATGAAGAATATGACTGCCCCCCTTTCGTAAGGGATATTCCCGGCTTTGCAGCCGACGCGACCGCGGGCTGGAAACTGGCCTTCGAGCTGGTTCACGGGAAAGGAACGTTTGGCCCATGGTTTGCCGATCTGTCGCCGGAATCGGAATATCCATGGGTCACCCTGAAGGAAATTTGTCGCACACTTCTGGATGAGACAAGCCGCACCGGGAACGTGCTGCCGCTTCATCTGCGCCATCCGATCGAATGCGCCATGGTGGTATTGGATACTTATGCAAGCCTGTCGCGCTTTGCCGTCGAAAGGGATTACAATTCCACCGACTACCGGTCGGTTGAGCAATTTGCGCAGGAAGAACTCCCTGCGATCTGCGAAGGTGCCTTTGGGGGCATGCCCAATATGCTTTGGCATGGTCTCAGCACTGCCCACGAGCTTTTCGACCCCGGTGTGCCGTTCGAGATATATCTTGTTCAACAAGGCGACGATCTAGATGTCGACACGATGAACGATATTTGCGAGCGGGCCCTCGCTTCAGAAGACTATCTCCTTGAGGCGCTTCCCCAGTATACGCAGCACGCGCTGGCGCTCATGCACCAGGCTTGCCAGGCGCTGATGACCCTAGAGCTTGAGCCGGCGAAGTGGATTACGTTTTTTGCCGCACTCCGTTCGAGCACAGTCTACAAGCACAATGGATGGGCCGGGACGTAGACACTAGGCCCCCCTTGCCACCCTCCCCCAAGGCGGCCATCCTTAGGCATCTCCAAACTCCCTAGGCGTTTTGAGATTCCTCAGGCATTCCACAGGCGTCCGGCGTTTGCCAGCGGTGGTGTGGTTGGAGATGAGTCTGGGCATGGGTCGGATGGGTGCGCTGGTTTGGGTCGTTAATGTATGGGGATTGGGATGTATGTGGATGTGTGGGAATGTGTGGGAGCTTAGGGGCTCCGTCGGGTGGGCGATCCAACTTCGGCAGCAGGGATAGCTCGCGCGCGGTCTTCCAGCTATGCCGATTGTGTCAGCATCCTTCCAATTATGGTCAACCAAAGGGCCACCTTCCTCACGCCGACTCCCTCGCCACGACCGATGGGAAGTTTGGGAATGATATCCTTGGGTGCTCATCTGCACATTGATGAAGCGGGCGCGTGTCCGATCGTGCTTGTGTGAGCAAGCTTTCTCACTCTTTAGCAGCGGAGAACATTGATCCCATGGGCGCAATGTGCGTCATCCGGCGCGCCGGGCGGTTGGTATTGAGACCCTTTCCAATCAGAGATCAATCGGAGATATCATGACAGTGCGAGCGCCACGCATCTTGTTTCACGGGGGGAAAGAATAAGAGACGTCTCGCACAATTCCACGCGCTTGACGCTTGTCTCCGCTGACTTCAGTAGAACAGCCACGTCGATGTTGAGAGCCGTGTGCCGCGAACGCGATCTGATGCTGGAACTTGCCGTGTCCGAATTTTCAATGCCTGTCGGGATACGGCTGAGTTTGGATAATGGGATCTGAGAAGTCCGGGATTGGAAAGGTAATGACCAACCGGATGGTGCCGATCAGGCGGGAATTTGGCAGGCTGTGCCATCCACGAGCGGGCGACATGGCCGAGCAGCCCCGGCAAAGTCATCAGCTACGGAAAAATTGGTGCCGAGTTCCTGCGTTTTCCCATTTTGGGCATATCGAGGGCGACATCGACGATCAGCTACCGATAGTTCCCGCAACCATCCTGCTCAAACATCGTGTCTTGGAAAAGTTCGACGGGTGGTGTCAAAGCAACTGGCCGGCAGGGCAGCTCAATCTGACACATTGTGTTGATCGGTCATTGAATTTGCACCCGGAGTTTGTATCTCGACTGCTTCTTTATAAAGGACTCGCGCCATGTCCCTCTCACTCTACGAAGCCTTTGTCCCCAATTGCCAGCAAATGGTGGGCGCGCTCAACAATCTGATCGAC
>JANLST010000497.1:0-11059 GCA_031362505.1 Sphingomonadales bacterium | reverse complement strand
TCATCGGCAAAGCGCGTCACTGTCATTTCGCCATAGATGCGGCCCTGGCGCGAAAGCGGATGGACAAGGCCGATACCGGCCAGTTTCCTGGGCATTCGGTTTGCACAAATGCGATTGAGAAAGGCTTCCGCATCCGGCCCTGTCACATCATATTTGGCAAAGCCCGACAGATCGAGCACGCCGACGCGCTGTTCAACCGCGCGGACTTCTTCGCCGATCACGGCGAATGTGTTGGTACGCTGATAGCCACCCTCTTCCTCGCGACCGTCGAGCGAAAACCATTTCGGGCGCTCCCATCCATAGGTTTCGCCAAATACTGCGCCTGCTGCCTTCAGCGGCTCGTATAGTGGGCTGGTCTTTTGCGGTCGGCCATCAGGCTCCTCTTCGCCGGGAAGGCGCGTGGTGAATGTCATTCGATAATCGAGGAACACCTTGTCCCGACTATAATCTTCGTCCGCAAATGGCCCGTATCGGCGCGGATCAAATTCGGTCATGTTGATGTCAGCATCGCCATACACCATCCACTGCGCCAGGTATTTTCCGGCTCCCCCACCCTGCGCAATGCCGAACGATGTGCCGCAACAATGCCAGAAGTTTCGCAAACCTGCCGCTGGCCCAAGCAACGGCCCGCCGTCGGGCGTGTGCGGGATAGCGCCATTGACGATCCGGCGGATACCCACCTCGCCAAAAATCGGCATGCGCTCGATCGCGCGTTCGAGCCAACTGGAAATGCGATCGAGATCATCGATGAACAATTCGCTGGTCGATGCCCATTCCGGTTGGCCCTTTGGCGCCCATGCTTCGGCAAGGCCAGTGTTCTCATAGACGCCGATCAGTCCGCTTTTCTGCTCCTGCCGAAAATAGCCCGACACATAGGGGCAACGCATGACGGGGATTTCCTCATCACGTTCCATGAAAGCGGGAATGGGATCGGTGACGACATAGTGATGTTCCATATTCGTCACCGGAATGTCGATGCCCGCCATCTGCGCAACCTGACGCGCATAGCAACCGGCCGCGTTGACGACGATTTCGGCGCGCACAATGCCATTGTCAGTCATCACATCCCATTCGCCCGAGGGCAGTTGGGCGAGGCCGGTGACGAGCGTCTTGCGAACAATCTTGGCGCCCATATTCTTGGCGCCAATCGCCATCGCATTGCACAGACCAGAGGGATCAGCATGGCCATCGCTTGTCGTTCGCGCACCCGCGATCACACCCTCGGTCGTCATAAATGGATTGATCCGCCGAATTTCTGCCGGGTCAATGATCTCCATGTCGAAGCCGATGATCTTCGAGAATCCATGAATATATTTAAACCAGGCCAGTTCGCGCTCATTGGTCGCAAGGCGAATACCGCCCGATTTGTGCCAACTGACGTATTGCCCTGTCAGGCCTTCGAGCCTTGGATAGAGATCATTGCTGTAAGCGTGGATCTTGGCGAGATTGTAGCTCCCGGTAATGCTGGGGCACTGTCCCGCGGCGTGCCACGTTGAACCCGAAGTCAGTTCGTCCTTCTCGATAAGCAGGCAATCCGTCCAACCCAGTTCGGCAAGGTGATACAACAGGCTTGCACCCATGATGCCGCCCCCGATAATGACTACGCGCGCGCTCGTCTGCATGAAGGATCATTTCCTCTGGAATCGATTACCGACATATTAGGGCGCGACCGCCCACCAGCACAATTTAGCAATTCGGGTGTATTGGCTCAAAAAATTTCAGGATGCGGCGCGGTTGCTGAGTCGGCCAATCACCAATGAGGCCAAAAGCCCGACGATGCTCAGGCCTGCAATAACGCCAAAATATATATGGTAACCGGTTGAGCCCGGGTAGCCGTCGAGCAACATGCCTCCCAGAAGCGGCATGAAAATATCTGGGGTGAAGCCGATCATGGAAATCACCCCGGTCGCGGTTCCTGTCAACAAAGGCGAAATCCGGCATTCTTCGAGCAACGCGAAATAAATGCCGCGATGCGCGAAAATCGCGATTGATGCCACGACGATATTGGCGATCATGAGGGTCACGAGCGACGCGGTGCCGGGCAAGACCGCAAATCCGGCAAAGCTGATGAACAGGACGACAAAGCCTGCGGCGACGCTTTGCCAAATGCCGATCCTGTCAGCGATCAGTCCGGCAAATGCTGCAGCAACGGGCTTGAGCCAAATCTTTCCTGCCGCAATCGATCCGGCGACAATGACGCTCATCCCGAAGACTTCGCTGGCGTAGGGCGTAAAATAATAGGCGCCCCAATACGCGCAGTAGGAGGTCATCACGACGATCGCGATCAACCAGACGGCAGGCATTTTCGCCACCGCTGCAAAATCGCCATATCCTGATCGCTCAGTCTCGATGCGTACGGGCGACCCTGGCGAAATGACACGCCAGGCGATGATTCCAAGGGCTACATGGAGTGTGGCGTAGATCATGATGATTTTGGAAAATGCAGGAACATCACCGCCCAAATTCGCAAAAACCGCAACGAGGATCGAGGCCAGTATGGCTTCGGAAACACCGCGCCCTGCTTCCAAAAGACCAAAAGCCTGTCCTTGTTGCTCGGGCGGCGCCCATTCGCGGGTCGCCTTTATCAACGCCCCCCACATCATCCCGGTGACAGTAACTCCCCAAAGTGCGTGGATAGCGAGAGCGACCGGATAGGAAGGGAATGTCGAAAAAAAGAAGCCAAGAAGGCCAGTGGAAATCAGCGACAATGAAATGAGCAGGCGGGGCGAGACACGATCCGCTATCCACCCGCCGAGGGGGTATGTTGCGAGAGATTTCATGCCAAACACCGCCGTCAGCATTCCGGACTGGGTGTTCGTTATCCTGAGCGCTTGTTGCAGTGGTTCGTAGTAGAGTTCTCGCAGGAATGGCAAAAGATAGATCACCGTGCCTGAAAGGCCGAGCACAGCCATGATCAGCCATTTATTGGCCGTGTTCACAAGCGCTCGATGATCAGGGAAAACTCCATCTCGTTCAGGCTAGGTAGCACCCGGCTGCATGTCCATGGCTATTCACGCACTGTGGATCGGGGTAGACCAATTCAGACTGCAGCGGAGCACCCAATGAGAGATGAATTGACCCTGCAAAAATCACTGTCGAGTGCAGCCTATATCACGCCAGAACACTTTGCGCGCGAGAAGGATGATCTTTTCGCGCGCAGCTGGTTTTGCAGCGGGCGCGAAGAGGATATCGCCGAACCAGGAAGCGCAATCATTATCGACATTCTTGGCGAAAGCGTCATTGTCGCGCGGCTGAAGGACGGCAGTTTGCGCGCCCATTACAATGTCTGCCGCCACCGCGGTTCCCGACTTTGCGGAAATGATACGAAATGGGGGCTCTCCCTGAACGGCGGGATCGACCGGGAGTATATACGCTGCCCCTATCACCAATGGACTTATGGACTGGATGGAACTCTGGTCAACGCCCCCCATCTTTCGCGTGAGACGGGCTTTGATCCGGCAAACTTCAGCCTTTATCCAGTGGGCATCGGCACTTGGGGCGGCTTCTTCTTTCTCAAACTTTCACCTGAACCCGACGATCTGAAGCGAAGTGCGCTTGATGGCGTGTTGGGCGAGGCACCGCGCCGGCTGGGCAATTACCCCCTTGACCGGCTCAAGACCGCACGCACAATCAGTTATGACGTCGATGCCAATTGGAAGGTCATCGCCGAAAATTACAACGAATGCTATCATTGCGGCGGTGTCCATCCGGAGTTGTGCGAAGTCGTACCCCAATTCCGCAAGAATGGCGGCCAGGGGCTCGATTGGGAAAACGGCATTGCCCATCGCGATGGCGCCTGGACATACACCTTCTCAGGGACAACCAATCGAGCACCATTCGAGACGCTGGATGAATTCGAACGTGTTCGCCACAAGGGTGAGCTCATCTATCCAAATTTGATGCTTTCGATGAGTGCTGAACACGGTGCAGCATTTTTGCTTTGGCCCCTTGCGGCCGGGCGAACACGTGTCGAATGCCGATTCCTGTTCGACCCCCCTGAAATCAACCGCGATGATTTCGCGCCCGAAGATGCAATCGACTTTTGGGACATCACCAATCGCCAGGATTGGGCCGTGTGCGAGCGCGTCCAGTTGGGCATGTCCACACGCGTCCACACACACGGCTATTATGCGCCAATGGAAGATGAAAATGTTGATATCCGGCGCTATCTTGAACACCATCTTGGGCGAGAAACATAAGCCCAAGAAAAAAATTTAGGCTTACCTCCAAATTTTTCATTTGTGGCAAGCCGGTGCTGCAGATTTAACTCCCCACAAGACCAAGGCGGAAGTCGATCGACATCGACTTTTCAATTGCGACGATTGATCGGGATATTCGCGATCGTAACGGCCAGAAAGCAGATATGAAGATTGGATTTATTGGCCTTGGCAATGTCGGCGGCAAGCTCGCCGGAAGCCTGATACGCAACGGGCATGATGTAACGGTGCGCGATCTGGATGAGGCGCTGGTCGCAGACTTTGTCGCGCGCGGTGCAAAGCTCGCACCGTCGCCGAAAGCGCTGGGAGAGTCCGTTGATCTGATTGTCACCTGCCTGCCCTCTCCCGCTGCCAGTTCCGCTGTGGCAGAGGGCGAAGACGGCTTCTTGAATGTGATGCGCCCTGGCCAGGTATGGCTGGAAATGAGCACTACGGATTACAGCGAAGTGATACGCCTGGGAGCGCTTGTTGAAGCCCGGGGGGCGATGTTCATGGAGTGCCCGGTGTCTGGTGGATGCCACCGTGCCGATACTGGTAATATCGCAATCTTTGCCGGCGGGCCACGCGCCGCCTTCGAATTTGTTCTGCCGGTACTCACGACAATGGGTCGTCGCATCCTGCACACGGGTGATCTTGGAACCGCGTCACAACTCAAGGTAATGACCAACTATCTATGCACCGTGCACCTTGTTGCGCTTGCAGAAGCACTGACGACTTGCAAAGCCGTAGGGCTCGATATGAATACCACATATGAGGCGATCCGGATTTCGTCTGGCAACAGCTTTGTCCACGAAACCGAAAGCCAGGTGATCCTGAACGGGAGCCGTGACATCAACTTCACGATGGATCTGGTGTCGAAAGATGTTGGTCTGTTTGACAAGATCGCCCAACGCGCGGGCGTGCCGGTCGAACTCTCCCCGCTCATCGTGCGCCTCTTCAAGGAAGGCGAAGCGAATTATGGTCCGCGCGAATTTTCGCCCAACATCATTCGCCGCTATGAAGAGCCTTTGGGACTAAAGGTGCTGGGAACGGGTTTTCCGGATCAAATGGTCGACGACGAACCGGAGGAGTCCGGCTATGAGGTCATACCGCAACGCTAGCCGGCCGAATTATTCGCGACGACCCAATCCATGAAGGTGCGAATCCGCACATTTTCTTTCATATCCTTGCGACAAATCAGGCCCCATTCCCCGGGGCAAACGGCTTTGTGATCAACCGGACGAACGAGGCGACCGCTGGCGATATCCTGATCCACGAACGGGCCGTTCACTAAGGCAATCCCCTCACCATTCAGGGCCATCTCCAGAGCAACGGCAAGCGTATCAACCAACAAATAGGGCGCGGCGGGGGTAAAATTGATGCCTGCTGACGTGAACCATGTTTCCCAGTTTTGCACCTCGGTATAGATAGCCACCAAAGGTTGAGTCATCAGGTCCCGTGCGGCAGCAGGCTGCCCCATTCTTTGCAAGAGTTCAGAACTGCACACCGGGAACAATGCGTATTCGAAAAGCGGGACCCAATGAAATTTGGATGGGTCCGGCGCTGTCTCGCAATAGACCAGACCCACGTCGGCATGGACATCATCAAACTCCCACTCAACCGCGCAGGTATTGAGCGTCAGTTTCACTTCGGGATGATCCTGCAGAAATTGGGGGACCCGCCTTGCCAGCCAGCGAATTGAGGCCGTCACATAGGTCTGGACGCGGAGCGGCTTGTCAAATGCATTGCGATGGACTGCCTCGATGCCTTCGATCAGCGATTCAAATGCCGAGCGGACATAGGGATAGAGCACACGCCCTTCCTCGGTCGAGACGATATGTCGCCCTTCCTGTTCGAACAGCGTGACCCCGAGGGCATCTTCAATCAGTTGGACCTGATGACTGACAGCCGGGTGAGTCAGGCAAAGCTCATCCGCTGCATCGCGAATACTCTGGTGACGAGTAGCCGCCTCAAAACCCTTCAGGGCCTTGAGCGGAGGCAATTGCTTGAGGTCTATCTTGCTTTGCATAAGTACCACCCGCTGATGATATCGCAGTCCAAACGTCGCGCTATCAGAGGTTGGTCTACTGGTAAATTAAATTAACAGGTTCAGATTGGTCTTTGTCGAGCCAACACTGGATGAAACCGGCAGAGTCTTCGAAGCCTCCTCCCAGAAATGTATCAAGCCGGCGCTGAAACTGGACGGCACATAGGCATCACACGTATCATCATCGACGACGTGAAGGCGTACGGCAACATGTTCAATGAACGTGGCCGCGCTGCATCCAGACGCAAAGCCATCCGATTCAGCATCAAAAACGCCGCCTTCCATCAAGAGCGAGCGCCACCCGGAGCCGCACAAGCGGACGCGTGCAACGCTGCCACCAATTGCCGTCAAAGACCCGTCATCTCCAACTATTTCGTCCAGCTTTGAAATGTTCCCGTCAACCAACCAAACGGTTGGCTCAAAGCGGATCAATCGCAAATCTTCGCGTCCGGCCGATCGTCCCAATCGTGGTAACGGAAAGCGGTTTTCGTCTTCAAACCGAGCAGCCACGGCCTGGCCATTGCTCCAGATTTCCAGCGCGTAGAGCGGTGCTGGTGGAAGAAGTGTGATTGAAATATCAGTCACGGTAACGCTCACCCGCCACATCGTAGAAATGGGGTGCAACCACCTTCACATTAGCCGATTGTCCTCGCGTCGGCGAAGTCGCAATCAATGTCTCACCGCCGCGCGCAAAGCCACGTTCAAGCAGGCCAAGGGCAATGGAGTCGCCGGTGAGGACACGCACACCTGCCGCACTCACATGTCCCTGTGGCTCACTTCCTGAGGTCGACACCAGCATGGCGCCCTCGGGAATGACGCCCTCAATCGCCTCCAACCCGACCAATTGTCTGCGATCAGGCGATAAAAAGGAGGGCCGCGAAAGGCCTGACGCGCCCACGAAACCGCCCGACTTGTTGAGCATCTTGTCGAGTGCAAGATCATAGGGCGTAAGCCGACCGTCCACTTCACCGCCGACCACAAGGTGCCCCTTTTCAATCCGGAGCAACTCCATGGCATCAAGGCCGTAAAGACTACCGCCCTGTTCCATGACTTCAGCCTCGAGCGCACTCCAAACCAAAGCGGCTGCCGTCGCTTCGATATAGATCTCGAAAGCCCGCTCACCACTGTAGCTCGCTGCGAGCAAGAGAACCGGAATACCGGCAATTTCGCCTGATATTGTTGACATGTGGCGAGGCGGTTCACTGCCGGTCATTTTTGCAAGCATCGCCGAGGCGCGCGGTCCGGCAATGGCGATCCCGGCATAATGCTCCTGCACATTGACAGCAGAAACGCGCATGCCCGGGCACAGATATTGGCGAACATAGGAAATGTGCGCTGCCATCCGATCCGCGCCGCCAGTCGAACTGGTCAGCAGATATCGGCTTTCAGTAAGCCGCCACACCGTGCCATCGTCGAACACGATGCCGTCTTCGCGCAGCATGAATGTATAGCGTCCGCGGCCGACCGCCAGCTTGGCAACAGTTGTCGCGCAAATGATCTCAAGAAATGCAGCCGCATCGGGACCACTGATTTCGAACTTCGCAAGCGTGGAAACGTCAGTCATGCCGATTGCGCTGCGAACCGTTCGTGCCTCACGCAAAGCAGAGTCCGCCAATTTTTCAGTACTTCGTGGATAGGCTCGCGGGCGAAACCAATATCCCAATGGCTGCCAGACCGGCGCGTGCGCCTCATGCAAATGATGCAACGCAAGGCGCCGCACCGGAGCGGCAGCTTCGCGCGCCGAAGGGCCCGCCAGAGCCCCCATCGTGACCGGGGTATAGGGTGGCCGGAACGTCGTCAGTCCAGCCTCGGGAATGGCGACACCCTGCTTCTGAGCCAGCCGGCCAAGCGCTGCCATATTGCTCAGCTTGCCCTGATCGGTTGCCATTCCGAGCGTCGTGTATCGCTTCAGATGTTCGACCGATCGATAGCCTTCGGCCCAGGCAAGATCGACGTCGGCAAGCGTCACATCATTCTGGAAATCGACGAAAGATTTGCGCGGATCGCCCACCGGAGCAGCAGGAAAAATCGCATCAGGAGACGCAGCGCCGCCAATCGTCTCTGCTTTCTGGTTCGACACGGCGGGAACAAAGGCTTGCGCCCCTTCATTCCATTCCAGCGTTCCGCCTGCCTGCATATGCAGATGGACGACCGGCGTAAAACCGCCCGACACGGCGAGAAGATCCACCTTCCAGCTTTGGAGATGTCCTGAGACCATCGCCGTTATTCCTGATAAACAATGCCGTGATCCGTTTGTGGAATGCGGCACCGCGCCGTTAAGGACATTGAAAATGGCGCGAGCCTCATCCCCAGCGGGTGCCGGCCTTGCATCAAGGATTGCAACGATCTCCACCCCCGCATCCTTGAGCGCATGTGCGGTGCGATACCCGTCGTCATTGTTGGTCGCAATGACGGCACGACGGCCAGGCAATACACCGAAACGACGAACATAGGTGCGTGCCGCTTGCGCCAGCATCACTCCAGGTCGATCATTATGGGCAAAGGCCATAGGGCGCTCGATTGCGCCTGTTGCAAGAATCACGCGACCGGCCCTGACGCGCCATAGTCTCTGTGCGACGCCGTCAGGCGGCACTTGGCCCGGTTCGGCCAACCGCTCAACCAGCGTGAGAAAATTATGGTCCCAATAGCCTGCAGCGGTCGTACGGGTCAGGATGCGGCCACCAAGGGCAATGATGCGCTGGGCAGTTTTCAGGGCCCAATCCTCGTCAAGGTCCTGTAGATCACGGATCAGGGAACCGCCGAGAATGCGATCCTGTTCGACAAGGATCACGCGGCTCCCCGCTTCGGCTGCCTTGAGCGCGGCCTCCAGGCCTGCGGGTCCCCCGCCGACAATCAGAGCATCACAAAATGCTGCGCGCTGGGCAAACCGATCCGGGTCGGCATCGCGCGGAGCCGCGCCAAGGCCAGCCGCCTTGCGAATAAAATACTCGTAGAACATCCACCGTTTTGGCGGGCCGAAAAAGGTCTTGTAGTAAAAACCAGCGGGCAACATTCGCGATGCAAGTCCAAGCACGGCCCCGAGATCAAAATTCAGGTTCGGCCAACGATTCTGGCTGGTGGCGACAAGGCCGTCATAAACAAAAACGTCAGTCGCACGCGTATTGGGTTCCGCACGACCGCCCTCGCCTACCGTAACCAGAGCATTGGGTTCCTCAACTCCTGCTGTCATGATCCCGCGCGGACGGTGATATTTGAAACTGCGCCCGACCAGACCGATGCCGTTGGCAAGGAGCGCCGCTGCAAGCGTATCTCCGGCACGGGCCGAATAGGATAGGCCGTCAAAGCGGAAGGTGAGCGTTTCGCCACCCGGAGCGCGCGATGGGCCACTCATGGCAGCGACTCCGGACCCACCGCCTGAACACTCTCGATGACATGGGTGACACGGTTTCGGCAAAGCACCATCCATGCTCGACAGCCAAAAGTGTGCCGCCAGATTTCGTCGTCAATCCCGCGCGGATTCGATCGCTTATACAGGCTCTCCATCGCCTCATCCGGCGTCGCATCGATCGCAACGACCGAATCGACCGTTCGCTCATAGGTGAACTCGATTTGCGCGCGCGGTCCGCAATGGGGGCAATTGATTTGCATCATATCAGCGGTGATTGGGCATCGGCCCGACCCCAGTTTCATCAATCGTGTCGCCCCGCCGAAAGCGGTCAAGATCGAATGGCGCATTCAAGTCGTGTGGTTTTCCCGTCGCGAGTGTGTGAGCATAAGTCCAGCCGGAACCCGGCGTCGCCTTGAACCCGCCATAGCACCAGCCGCCGTTGAGATAGAGGTTCCGGAGCGGCGTTTCGCCGATGATTGGCGAACCATCAAAACTCATATCGGTTACGCCGGACCATGTGCGCACCATCCGGAGGCGCGACAGTGCGGGCATCAAGGCAATCGCCTGTGCAATTGCTCCGTCTGTGATCATCGGCTGGCCGCGCTGGGCATAGCTGGGAAAGGTGTCCGGATCGCCACCCATCACGATGCCGCCCTTGTCGGACTGGCTGATATAGCAGTGCAACGATTGAGACATGATGACGGTGTTGACCATTGGCTTCACGCCTTCAGTCACAAGCGCCTGAAGGGTCTGGGATTCAATCGGCAAGCGCAGTCCGGCTAGACCTGCTACATGCCCGCTATTGCCAGCCACGCAAATGCCGACGCGTCCCGCACCGATCCGGCCCCGGGTCGTTTCAACACCGACGACAGCGTCGCCATCCCGAACAAAGCCGGTCACTTCGCACTACTGGATGATGTCGACACCATAACCGTCCGCACCGCGCGCATATCCCCAGGCCACAGCATCATGTCGGGCGGTGCCGCCGCGCCGCTGGATCAGGCCGCCGTCGATCGGGAAGCGCGCGCTGCGCGACATGTCCAGAACGGGCTCCATCCTTTCAACCTGATCGCGTGTCAGCAATTCGGCATCAATACCGTGGCAGCGCATGGCATCTCCGCGTTCGGCAAGCCGCACCATATCTGCATCGGAATGGCCCAGAAAAACCGCCCCACGTGGGCTGAACATCACGTTGTAATTGAGATCGTCACTGAGTCCCTCCCAGAGCTTCAGCGAAAATTCGAACAGCTTCTGGAGCGGCGCGAGCCGATAGTTGGAGCGCACAATCGTTGTGTTACGCCCGGTATTACCGCCACCGATCCATCCTTTTTCAAGAACCGCAATGTTTCGAATTCCGTGTACCTTGGCGAGATAATAGGCCGTCGCAAGTCCGTGCCCACCGCCGCCGATGATGACGATGTCATAACTTGCCTTCGGTTCTGGATCGCGCCAGGCGGGCTGCCAGTG
>JANLST010000488.1:0-12741 GCA_031362505.1 Sphingomonadales bacterium | reverse complement strand
CCAGCAGACCGAAGACTAGTGGGGCAATGTCAACCCGATCGGGATTCGATCGTGCTACGACGAAGGAAAGCGCAGCGCCGAGACACTGTTTTTTGACTACCACCGGCAATACGGTGTTCGCATCAAGGTGGCGCGCATCTTCAACACCTACGGCCCGCGCATGCACCCCAACGACGGGCGCGTGGTGTCGAACTTCATTGTGCAGGCCTTGAAGGGCGACCCCATCACGATTTATGGTGAAGGCAAGCAAACCCGCTCGTTCTGCTATGTCGATGATCTGGTCGACGGCCTGATGCGGCTGATGAATTCGCCCGATGATTTCACCGGCCCGGTCAATCTGGGCAACCCGGGTGAATTCACCATTCTGGAGCTGGCCAACAAGGTGGTGGCGATGACCGGCTCGACCTCGAAAATCGAGTTCAAGCCCCTGCCTTCGGATGACCCGACCCAGCGCAAGCCCGATATATCGCTTGCTCTGCGCATTCTCGGCTGGACTCCCAACGTTCCGCTTGATGCGGGATTGCCGCGCGCAATCGATTACTTCCGCGGGCGCGGGGAGTGAAATGGTTCGTATGGTGATTCATTCTCGTTTGGCAAGTCGCGTCTGATTCGCGTCTGATAAAGGGATTCAAGCATGTCAAGACGCAATGTCGTTGGGGGTGATTTTCAGAACAAGGCCGAAGGTTTTTCTTCGCCAACCCAGCGCCCAACGACCGACGAGCAACGCCAGAAGTGGCAGGAAGCAAACCGGGCCTGGTGGTCCTCAACGCCGATGAGATACGACTGGCGTGAAGAAATTGCACACGCCAAATATAGCCCCGAGTATTTCCAGGAGATTGACGCACGTTTTTTCGCGTCGGTGCGCCCCTACATGCCTTGGCGGAATCTGCCGTTCGAGCGGGAGATCCCGTATGACCAACTGGCGAATCTCGATGTGCTCGAGATCGGCGTGGGCCAGGGTTCGCACGCCAGCCTGATCGCGCCGCGCGCCAAATCGTTTACCGGCATCGACATTACCGAGCCTGCCGTTGAAGCGACGCAAAAGCGGCTCGAACAACTCGGCCTCACCGGGGCCAGGGTGTTGCAAATGGACGCGGAAGAAATGACATTCCCGGATGCCAGTTTTGACTACATCTGGTCCTGGGGTGTGATCCACCATTCGGCAGATACGCGGCGGGTGCTCGAACAAATGCATCGTGTGCTGCGTCCGGGCGGGCGGGCGAACGTGATGGTCTATCACCGTTCGTTCTGGAAATACTATGTCGCCGACGGTATGCTCAAGGGCTTGATGCTTGGAAATTTCTTCAGGAAACGTTCTCTGCATGGCATCAACCAGGCGGCAACCGATGGTGCGATCGCTCGCTACTATCGCAAGGACGAATGGGCGGCCCTGGCCGGTGATCTCTTCCGGATCGATGAATTTCGTGTGACAGGACTCAAGGTTGAGATGATTCCAATCCCGGCAGGGGCCTTGAAGACATTTTTTGCGCGTGTTTTGCCGGACGGATTGACGCGTTTTGCCACCAATCAACTTGAGTGGGGTTCTTTTCTTACCGTTCGCATGAGCAAGAAATGACGGAAAAGGCAAGTGCAGAAACGCAGTCGAAAGGCACTTTTTTTGACAGTGAAGCATCTACGCCGACAGGTCAGGCTCTACAGATGTGTGGCGATCGTCGCCCGGGTCTGTTGCCAGCGCCACGCATCGGCGCACATTTGCTCCAACCCTCTTCGCGCAGTCCAGCCGAGCAACTCCCGCGCCAGGCTGGGGTCCGCCCAACACTGGGCAATGTCGCCGGCGCGGCGCGGGCCGATCTTGTTTGGTATGGAGCGTCCGCTAACTTGCTCGAAAGCCTTGACTATGTCGAGGACGGAATAGCCTTGCCCTGTACCCAGATTCACCGTGAGCATGCCACCGCGCCGGTTGAGGTAGTCAAGCGCCGCCACATGGCCGTCGGCCAGATCAGACACATGGATATAGTCGCGCACGCCGGAGCCGTCTGGCGTGGGGTAGTCGTTGCCCCAGACGTTGAGATACTTGCTCTGGCCTGCTGCAACCTGCGCAATAAACGGCATCAGGTTGTTGGGGGTGCCCTGCGGGTCTTCGCCGATCAACCCGGACACATCGGCACCTGCTGGATTAAAATAGCGCAGGCAGCCGACGCGCCAGCCAGATTCGGCCTGATGCACGTCTGCGAGAATGTCTTCAATCATCAGCTTGCTGCGCCCGTATGGGTTGGTTGCTGCACGCGGGAAATCTTCGCGCACCGGCACACTGGCCGGGTCGCCATAGACCGTCGCAGACGACGAGAAGACCAGCGTTTTTACGTTTGCTCGGCGCATCGCCGCCAGCAGTTGCAGCGTGCCATGGACATTGTTGTCGTAATACTCGAGCGGTCGTTCGACAGACTCTCGCACTGCCTTGAGGCCAGCGAAGTGCATCACCGCCACGATCGGATTGTTCGCAAACAGAGGGTCCAGCAAGGCAGCATCGCGGACATCACCCTGGATGAAGCCGGGACGTTTGCCGCAAAGTGTTTCAAGCCGGTCTACAACATCGGCGCGGCTATTGCAAAGATTGTCGAGAATCAGCAAATCGTGGCCGGCTTGCGCCATCGCAATGCAGGTATGCGAGCCGATGTAGCCTGTGCCGCCAGTGATCAGGATCATGGTGCCAGCTTCCGATGCTTAAGTGCCGAGGTTGATTGCTGATTGTGTCTGCAATTATCCCGCATCAATCGCCTGAGAATCCTAAATGACTACCGCTAGACTATCGAACATCCCGCCAACCAGTCTGCTCGGGCAAGTCTTGCGGCTGCCGTTGCGGCTTGTACCGAAGCGGGCGGTCATGACGGTCCGATCGGGTCTCAACGCCGGCATGAATTGGGTTGCCGGGTCAAGCATTCATGGCTGCTGGCTTGGGCACTATGAGCATGAAAAGCAGGGGCTGGTTGCGCGCCTGGTCAAACCCGGAATGAAGATATTCGACATTGGCGCCAACGCCGGTTTTTACACGCTGGCTTTTTCAAAGCTGGTAGGCCGGGACGGCCACGTTTGGGCGTTCGAGCCCTTCGCCGAAAATGCTTCCAACGTCCTGCACCATCTGCACCTGAACTCGATCGGCAACGTCACCCTGCTCCAGGCCGCCGTCTCTGATCGGCCCGGTGTGGCCGGGTTTCAGATCGCCCAGAGCAATTCCATGGGGATGCTCGCTGCGCATGCCAAAGGGTATCTGGTGCCAACGGTGTCGCTCGATGCTTTGATTCAGGACGGCACCGTGCCCATGCCCGACCTGATCAAAATGGATGTGGAGGGCGCTGAAGCGTCGGTGCTGGCGGGTGCAAAGACGCTGTTGCGGCAGCGCACCGCCGTACTGTTGATTGCCCTCCACGGCGACGTGCCCATGCGCGCTTGCTTGACGCTGCTGCACGAGGCGGGGTACGAGGCGTTTACGCTGGATGGGAAAGCGCTGACGGCGGACGCCCCATTTGTGGACGAGATATGCGCCTTGCCGGCGGCCAATGCACCTGCGGTACCCGCGGATGCCGTGGCCATGCAGTCGGTGTAACCGCCAAACGCCTAACCAACCAACAAACAAACGGGAACAGATCAACCACCATGTGCGGCATCGCCGGTATCTACAGCTATCGCGAGTCAAGCCCTCCGGTAGACCGCGAAGAGTTGCTGCGCATCCGGGAAGCCATGATCCGGCGCGGGCCGGACGGAGCCGGCCTGTGGATATCGAATGACCAGCGCATCGGACTGGCGCACCGGCGCCTGGCGATCATTGATCTTTCCGAAGCTGGCGCCCAACCGATGTTAAGCGCTGATGGCCGGCTGTGCATCACCTTCAACGGCGAGATCTACAACTACCGCGAATTGCGCCGCGAGCTCGAAGCCAAGGGCTGCGTGTTTCGCTCCCATTCCGATACCGAGGTGCTGCTCCATCTCTACGCCGAGCGCGGCGAGGCCATGGTGCATGCCTTGCGTGGCATGTTTGCCTTTGCTATTTGGGATGAGCGCAAAAAAGGGATATTCCTCGCACGTGACCATTTTGGAATCAAACCCCTGTATTACGCGGATGACGGCGCAACGATTCGAATGGCGTCACAGGTCAAGGCACTGCTGGCTGGCGGTGCGATTGATACTGCCGAAGACACGGCAGGCCACGCGAGTTTTTTTCTGTTCGGCTCCGTGGCAGACCCATTCACTCTTTACCGGAATATCCGCGCGCTGCCGGCGGGCTCGACGCTTTGGGTTGATCAGCACGGGGCTGGCCAGCCTCGCCAGTTCTTCAGAATCGCCAATGAATTTGCCGCAGCAGAGGCCAATCCCCAAGAGTTGGAAGAGGATGGTCTGACAACACTTGTCAATGAGGCGCTACGCGATAGTGTTTGCCACCACTTGATCGCGGATGTCCCGGTCGGCTTGTTTCTGTCATCCGGGATCGACTCAACCAGTCTGGCTGGATTGGCGACTGAGGTTGGCACGAAAAACCTTCGCACACTGACGCTCGGATTCCACGAATACCGAAACACGGCAAATGACGAAGTGCCTCTCGCCGAAACGGTCGCACGTCATTTCGGTACGACGCATCAAACCAAATGGGTCGACCGCGCCGCTTTTGATCAAGAATTATCCAGTGTTATCCATGCCATGGATCAGCCTTCGATTGATGGTGTGAATACTTATTTTGTCGCCAAGCTTGCCGCCGAGTTGGGGATGAAGGTTGCGTTGTCGGGCTTGGGTGGGGACGAACTGCTCGGTGGCTACCCCAGCTTTCAAGACATCCCGCGCCTGAAAAAATGGCTCGCCTGGAGTGGGTCTATGCCAGGCGTTGGGCGCTTAGCACGCAGGATCGCAGCCCCCATCGTAAAGCGGATTACGTCTCCGAAGTTTGCTGGGCTGATGGAGTACGGCGGTACCTATGCCGGGGCATATCTCCTGCGTCGCGGGCTTTACATGCCTTGGGAGCTGGGGGAAGTCATGGGAGCAGAGCGCGCACGGGCGGGGATTGATGCGCTTGAACCCTTACTTCGCCTGAATCAGTCTATGTCCGGCGTCAAAGGTGAGCGCCCGATTGTCGCTTCGCTGGAACTCGAATGGTACATGCGTTGCCAATTGCTGCGTGATTCGGATTGGGCCGGGATGGCACATTCGCTGGAAGTTCGTCTTCCGTTTGTGGACGTTAATTTTTTTCGAGCGTTGGCACCGGCGCTGGTGTCTCGCCATCCGCCAAGCAAACTCCACTTGGCGAATGGAGTCGCCAATACCTTGCCAACACAAGAAGTACGAGAACGTAAAAAAACGGGATTCACAACCCCGGTGAAGGAGTGGACAGTTGAAAATCGTCTAGATCCACGACCTGAGCGGGGTCTGAGGGGCTGGGCCCGCTTTATTCTGCGAAATCAATGGCCTCGAAAGAAAAGAGTGCTCATCTCTTCGCTCAAGGCAGAGCACGGCGGCGTTGTGACGATGACCCGCACGTTAGTCAATCTTCTTTTGCGCCGCGGCTATGACGTAGCCTTGGCTTACTACATGCCGTATCGCCTTGCTCCCGAACTATCCGTGCCGACTTGGCAATTGCTTTACAAGTATCCATCGATGCGCAGTGGCGTTGCGCTGGGTGATGTGCCGAGTTTCGAGATCGGTGTCCGCGTACCAGAGCTCGAGTGCGTTCGGTGCATTCCGTCAAAGCTCTGGAGGCAGGTTGCACATCAATTCGACTTCCACTTGGCCGTCTCGGGGAGCGCACTAGCTGCTCTGCCGATTCTGCTGCAAAACAAGCCCTGCCTAACCTGGGTTGCCACCCCTTACGCGGCCGACAAGATTGATCGCGTTCGGCACTATCCATGGTATCGCCAACTCGTGGACAAATTGATCGATTCGCCGATTTGCTGTCTGTTTGAAAGATTAGCGCTGCGTAAGGCATCTGTTCTCGCGTTGAGTAATTACACAGCAATCGCGTTGACCGCGATTGAGCCTCTTACCGGCTCGACAATTATGCCAATGCCGATCGACACCAAACTGTTCTATCCCGCTAACGTACTGAATCGGCCTCTGACGCGGATTGGATTTGCGGGGCGCTTTGCCGACCCACGTAAAAACACCACTCTGCTGTTCGATGCCGTTGCTGCGTGTCACGCGCGTGGAATTAAGGTCAGTTGCGGTTTGATCGGGGACGACCCACTGCCTGAATATGCGGCCTACCTGAGTGCTCGCAACCTGAGCGATTATGTAACTTTTCACCGTACCCGGCAACGAAGCGAGCTTGCGGGTTATTACAACAACCTGGATGTGTTTGTCATCCCGTCTCATCAGGAAGGTCTGGGGATCGTCGGGCTCGAGGCCATGGCTTGCGGCTGCCCCGTTGTGTCGACGCACTGTGGTGGTACCGCCGATTACGTCAAAGATGGTGTCAATGGCTATCTAGTCGGATTTTCTGCTGATGAGATGGCTGAAGCTATCATTCGCATTCTGACTGATCCAAATTTGCATCGATTACTTCGGGCCGGTGCGCTTCAGACGATTTCCGAAGGTTATGGCGAAGCTGGTGTCGAGCGCCTGTTCTGGCGCCAGTTTGACTCAGTGTTTGGCGAAGGGGTGAATTGAATCATGGGGAAAGCAATACTGATTACAGGCGGCGCGGGTTTTATCGGCGTAAACGCTGCGGACACATTTGCGCGCAAAGACTGGCAGGTGACCGTGCTTGATAACTTGTCGCGGGTGGGTACCGATGGCAATCTTGCCTGGCTTCGTACGCGCGTGCCATCGCTGGCGTTTGAGCGGATTGATGTTCGCCATCACGAGGCGATTGCTGCATTCTTCAAGACCCATCATTTCGACGTGGTGCTTCACCTTGCTGCGCAGGTAGCAGTGACTACCTCTGTTACTTCGCCACGCGAGGATTTCGACATCAACGCCCTTGGTACTTTCAACATTCTCGAAGGATTGCGCCTTTACAATCCGGAAGCGCAGTTGATTTACGCCTCCACCAACAAAGTGTACGGAAAGATGTCAAATGTTGCCGTGAGCGAGCGCAATGGCCGCTATGAATATGAAAATCTGATCGAGGGCGTAGCCGAAGACCAGCCGCTTGATTTTTATTCTCCGTACGGTTGCTCCAAAGGTTCAGCAGACCAATACGTACTCGATTATTCGCGAATCTACGGTTTGCGCACCACGGCCTTCCGTCAATCATGTATTTACGGCACCCGCCAGTTTGGGGTCGAGGATCAAGGCTGGGTCGCTTGGTTCACCATCGCGTCGATGCTCGACCGTCCGATCACGATCTATGGCGATGGCAAGCAAATTCGCGATGTGCTTTGGGTTGATGATTTGGTTGCGGCGTACGAGGCCGCAATCGAAAACGCTGCTGCTGCTAATGGACAGGCATTTAATATTGGCGGCGGGCCGAGTAAAACCTTGTCGCTGCTCGAACTAATTGCGATGTTGGAGGAAAAACTCGGCAGGAAAATCCCGTTGCGCTTTGACGAATGGCGACCCGGCGATCAGCCTGTGTTTATATGTAATTTGGAAAAGGCCAAACGTCTGTTGCGATGGGAGCCGAGCGTAGATCCGATAGCCGGCGTTGGGCAGTTGAGTACGTGGGTGGGCGCGAACCGTGCCCTGTTTTAGCTGGCAGGTTTGTTGCATGGAAATTCAAGTGAAAGTGTCAAACTCTCCGTATCGTCGAGCGAGACAACGAAACAAGAGTGAAGCTCCGCGCATGCTTTGCCACCGTTTAAAGTTGGAGCGGTCGATCCATGAATGACCGGTCGCAAGATCAGTTCTTCGGCCATCAGCATGTGACCCAAATCAACCCGCCCAAGGGTTGGCGCATGCTGGACTGGCGCGAGCTCTGGGCCTACCGCGAGTTGTTGTCGGTGCTCACCATGCGCGACATCAAGGTGCGCTACAAGCAAACGGTGCTGGGCGCAGCCTGGGCGATCATCCGCCCGTTCCTGACCATGGTGATTTTCAGCGTGGTGTTCGGTCAGTTGGCGAAAATGCCGTCTGACGGCTACCCGTATCCGGTTTTCGTCTACGCCGCGCTGCTGCCCTGGACCTTTTTCGCCGCCGCGATCAGTACCTCCGGGCAGTCATTGATTGGCTCCTCGAATCTGGTAAGCAAGGTGTATTTTCCAAGGCTGATCATTCCGCTTTCTTCAGTGGGGGCCGGGTTGATCGACTTGTTGATCTCCACCGGCATTCTGCTGTTGTTGATGCTCTGGTACGACATTGGTTGGACCTGGAATCTGCTGGCTGTGCCGCTGCTGCTGCTGGCTGTCATCTTTGTTGCTCTTGGCGTGGGTACGTTGTTGTCGGCCCTTACCGTTGCCTACCGTGACTTTACTCACCTCACACCTTTTCTACTTCAAATCTGGATGTACATAACCCCGGTTATCTTCCCAGTAAATCTAGTGCCTGAGCGCTGGCAATGGATGCTATACCTCAACCCAATGACCGGACTAATCGAGGCATTCCGGGCTGCGTTCCTTGGAAAGCCATTTGACATTGCTGGACTCGTCATCTCCTTCGCCATCGCGGGGATTATTTTTATCGCCGGGCTCGCGTATTTTGAAAAAGTGGAGCGCCGCTTTGCCGACATTATTTAGGGCGGCATCCAACAATACGGGCTTTGCCTTCCGACAACAAGAAGCTCTCGCGGAATCGCAGGGCCTTGCGAGAGTAGCTTCACATAAGTTGAACCGATGAAATGAGCCAACCCGCAATCAAAGTGGAGGGTCTGTGGAAGGAATACGCCGTTAGCCAGGCTCAGGAGCAGCACACTACGTTTTACGATTTGCTGTCCAATTCACTTAGAGCGCCATTCAAAAAACTATGGGGCCATGGGGGGCAAACGCGTGAATCCGAGCCGTTTTGGGCGCTGCAGGATATAAATTTTGAAGTTCAACCCGGAGAGATTGTTGGCATTGTTGGCCGCAATGGTGCGGGCAAAAGCACCCTGCTTAAAATACTAAGTCGAATTACCGCCCCCAGCAAAGGCTGTATAAAAGTGCGTGGGCGACTCGCGAGCTTGCTAGAGGTCGGTACCGGCTTTCATCCCGAACTGAGCGGGCGAGAAAATATCTACCTTAACGCCACCATTCTCGGGATGGGGAAAAAAGAAATCGAACGGAAGTTCGACGCTATCGTTGAGTTTTCTGGAGTCGACAAATTTCTCGATACCCCCGTAAAACGCTATTCAAGTGGTATGTATGTCCGGTTGGCATTTGCGGTAGCAGCGCATGTTCAGGCAGACATTCTGCTGGTGGATGAGGTTCTTGCGGTCGGCGATGCGGAATTCCAGAAGCGCTGTCTGGGCATGATGGGAGATGTTGCGCGCGATGGAAGAACCATTCTTTTCGTCAGCCACAATATGAATGCGTTGAGAAACTTATGCACCCAGGGTCTGCTGTTAGAAGGCGGGCGATTTGATAGTCTTGGGAGCATCAATGATGTGATCGCGAAATTCGTTTCAACTCAAACCAATGAACGTGAAATGGCGACCGAGTTTCCCAATTTTGTTGCTGGTCAGGCGGCGCGCATCACGCATGTGTCTGTGAGCAAAAAATTTCCAACGGACCTTGGCGCGATCACTGTTGGAACGGCCTTCGGAATCACTATCGGATTAGAAATACGGGAGCCAGATACGGAGTTCGGCGTGTTTTTTTCTTGTTTTGACGAGAACCAGAACCGGGTATTTTGTTCCGGAAGTTTTTTTGACAGGAAATTTAACGGAGCGAAGTTGGCTGCGGGCATGCATTTGTTCGAATGTACGGTTCCTGAAAATACTCTCAATGTCTCAAGGTACACCTTGGATGTGACCTTGTTGCGCAATAGGAGCGAGATCGTCCAAGAAGTATCAACTGCACTCGCATTTAATGTAAGTGATGATCCTGAAATGGCAGTAGAAGGTTGGCATTGGCCCATTCTCGGGATTGTCCGCCCTCTGTTGAAATGGGAGAAAAAATAGGTGACCTGCGGTCGTTTTGTGAGACAGGATCAAGATTTCTGAGTTTCAAAGCAAGTAGCATTCGATGGGATATTCAATGCACATTTTTAAACAGACTATTCGCCGCATGTTTCTAAAGTTTGGCCTTGAAGTGAGTTATTCCAAAGGCGAATCGAAGTTGACGGGAGTATTGAGAACGTCTTCAAAAGCGCACCCCAGACTATTCAGTTCCAAGTTTCAAATTTCCGATGTGGAAACTGCATTTTCCCTGGTCAGGAAAAAGTGGGCCAACCACAATATCGTGCTTCTGATTGATCGCGAAATAGAATCCCTATCCAAGCCTTTCTCGATGGTCAGATGCGACCAACGTCCCGTAGACGAAATTCACAAGTACGATATTCGTAAGACGATTTTTGTATACGCATGTGACTCGGATTCAACGGGGTTGCCATTTGTAAAAGAGTTGGTTGACCGAAAAGGTGTGTTTTATCCGCTTCAAGTCTATACGCCATCGTCGTACGCAAATGTCGATGATATGGCCCGGAACACGATCGAATCCCAGTTCTTGGAGCAAACCGAGGCAGGGTTTTGCAAGTTTGATTTTGGTCCTGGTGATTCGCTCAACTTGATTCAAGCAATATCCGCGACCTTGAATGTGCCAGGCGACTATCTCGAGATTGGCTGTTACCGTGGCAGTAGCGCGTGTGTGGCACTCGCATATATGAAGGAATCACGCGTCAGGAGAAGATGTTTTTTTCTCGATGTTTTTGAAGGGTTTACCTATCAGGCTGCCAAAGACAGCGCCGACGCAATGTGGGAAGGAACCCATGCCACAGAAGGGTTGGAGATTGTGAACCAGAGGATTCAAGTTCATTGTGATCCGGAGGCCGGGTTGACGGCTGATGTCGTAAAGGCCAATATCATCGAGGATGAGCTTCCGGCTCAGATGGGCGAGGTTGCACTTGCCAATATCGATGTTGATCTCTATGAAGCTGTATTCGCTGCGCTGATCAAGGTCGCGCCCAAAATGGCAGTTGGGGGGGTCATCGTTGTAGAGGACCCCGGTCACACTCCCGCATTGATTGGCAGTCGTTTGGCGCTCAGTGAATTTTTGAAGACCCAGGTGGCATCGTCCTTCACATCCATTTATCTGGAGTCGGGGCAGACATTTTTAATTAGAGTTTTGAAACATCAGTAGAACTCTGCCTTTGAGTTGTCGGTCAATTTATTAAAGATAAATCAGCCGCAACGATTATTGTTGTTAAGGTTCGACGGGAGGGTAGTTGAGCAATATCGTTATTACCACTATTCAGGCACCCACGGCGTCTGTATTGAGTATGGTGCAAAAAGGCCTTTTGGGCGGCCTGCGCACCATTGTTGCTGGAGATAGAAAAACTCCCGAGGTTTCATGGCCTGCGGATGTTGAGTTTTTGGGATTGATAGAGCAGCAACGGCTTCCGTATTCGCTAGCCACTTTGCTTCCAGAAAACCATTACGCACGGAAGAACATTGGTTACCTGCTGGCAATGATGCATGGCGCGGATGTCATCTTCGATACGGATGACGACAATGCGCCCCTGCCTTCTTGGAAACGCCGTAGTCTGCGAGTTGAAGCGAGGCCGTGTGCCGGAGCAGGCTGGGTAAACGTATACAAGTACTACTCGGATCGCCAAATATGGCCACGCGGCTTCCCGCTGCAAAAGATCCGATCGTCTGACGCGATCCCTAACCTGGGCGCGTCAGTAGCCTGCGACGCACCCATTCAGCAAGGATTGGCAAACGGTTCGCCAGATGTGGATGCGGTCTGGCGGCTCGCATTGGATGAGGAAATCACCTTTCAGGATAACGAGAGTGTGTATCTGCCCGCCGGCGCATGGTGTCCCTTCAATAGCCAAAGCACTTGGTGGTTTCCAGAGGCGTATTCCTTGCTGTATTTGCCCAGCTTCGTGAGTTTCCGCATGACGGATATCTGGCGCAGCTTTATCGCCCAGCGCTGTTTGTGGGCGATGGGGTATGGCGTCGTATTTCACGGTCCTGAAATGTTTCAGGAGCGCAACCCTCACGATCTCCTGCGTGATTTCGAGCAAGAGATACCGGGTTATCTCGGCAACAGTAAAATTTGTGCGTTGCTGGAAGGCTTGCAATTGTCCGGCAAGCCGAGCGATGCAGGTCGAAATTTGCGCCGTTGTTATGAAGCATTTATCGAAGCCGGAGTTGTTCCAGTCGAGGAGATGGCTTTGGTAGAGGCATGGCTGAAAGATGTATCAGCCTGTGTCAAAGAGAGTAGACCTTAGGCGAGCGGCGGATCATGACCTGATTTATGGGCAAGAGAGTTACAGTCAAGGTGTTGCACCTCCCCGAGGGGTGCTCAGGAGAGTCTTCCAATGTGGGTCTAAGTCCGAGGCGTACCTCGTTCTGGGCTTGAATGTGTCAATGCACAAGCGGCTTGTGAATCGTGTGTGGAATACAGAACATCGATCCGATGATTGATCGCACCTGCTTTATCACGTTAAGCCGACAAAGTGGCGTGAAATGCAAAATCCATCTCTTTGATACGATCTAGAAATCATCGCCCCCGATGCACCCGTTGGTATCCATCATCATCCCGAGCTATAACCAGGGGAAATTCATCCGCGAGACGATTCAGTCCTGCCTTGATCAGGATTACCGGCCGATCGAAATCATTGTTCAGGATGGCGCGTCAAAAGACGAAACGATCGGCGCGCTGAATGGCTTTAACGCACCTGAGCTGTCCTGGAGAAGCGAACCAGATAAGGGCGTAGTCG
>JANLST010000434.1:0-6149 GCA_031362505.1 Sphingomonadales bacterium | reverse complement strand
GCGTAGAGCGTATCGATTGTCAGGCTCGACTTGCCCGATCCGCTGACGCCAGTGACGCAGGTGAAGGTACCGAGCGGGATCGAGGCTGTGACGTCGCGCAGGTTGTTTTCGCGCGCGCCCTTTACCGTCAGCTTCTTGCCGGTTCCCTTGCGGCGTTTGGCGGGAACGGGAATCTCTCGCCTGCCGGTCAGATAGTCGGCGGTCAGGCTGTTTTCGGCCCCCTCGATATCGGCCAGCGATCCGCGCGCCACGACGTCTCCCCCATGGACGCCCGCGCCGGGCCCCATATCGATGATATAGTCGGCGTGGCGGATCGCATCCTCGTCATGTTCGACAACGATGACGGTATTGCCCAGATCACGGAGACGCTTGAGGGTTTCGAGCAGCCGGTCATTGTCGCGCTGGTGGAGGCCGATACTGGGCTCATCAAGGACGTAGAGCACGCCCGACAGGCCCGAGCCAATCTGGCTGGCAAGCCGAATGCGCTGGCTCTCCCCACCTGAAAGCGTCCCCGAAGTTCGGTTGAGGTTGAGATAGTCGAGCCCGACATTGTTGAGGAAGCCCAGCCGTTCGTTGATTTCCTTGAGGATGGCCTTGGCGATCTGCTGCTGTTGCGCGTTCAGCTTGTCGTTGAGGGTACCGAACCAGTGGAGGGCATCGACAACACTTCGGCGGGTCGAGATGCTGATATCCTCACCTGCGATCTTGACCGCGCGCGCCTCTGGCTTGAGCCGAGCACCCTCGCAGGTCTCGCATGGGGCGGACGACTGGTATTTGGAGAGTTCCTCGCGCATCCAGGCGCTCTCGGTCTGGAGCATCCGGCGGTTGAGGTTGCCGACGACGCCGTTGAAACTCTTGTTCACATCATAGGATTTGCGTCCGTCCTGAAAGGTCAGGCGGATCACCGTCCCTCCCGAGCCATTGAGGATCACATCGCGGACCTCGTCGGGCAACTGGTTCCACGGCGTGTCCATCGCAAAGCCATAGTGCCGCGCAAGGCTGGCCAGAACCTGCATGTAATAGGGGCTGGGCGGGTTCGACTTGGCCCAGGGCACGATTGCGCCGGCCTTGATTGAAAGGGCTTCGTTCGGGACGACCAGTTCGGGATCGAAATACAGCCGCTCGCCCAACCCGTCGCAGGCCGGGCATGCGCCTTGCGGGGCATTGAAGCTGAACAGGCGCGGCTCGATCTCAGGGATCGTGAAGCCGGAAACCGGGCAGGCGAATTTTTCAGAAAAGACGATGCGGCCCGGCGGGGCATTGTCGCCAAGCACGACCTTGGGATCTGCAGGTTCGTCGGGCGCATCGGCCAGGTCGAGAAAGGCCAGACCGTCGGCAAGCTTGAGCGCGGTCTCGAACGAATCTGCCAGTCGCGTCTCGATGCCAGGGCGAACGACAATCCGGTCAACAACGATCTCGATATCGTGCTTGTATTTCTTGTCGAGCGCGGGAGCGTCCTCGATATCGAAGAACAGCCCGTCGATGCGCACGCGGGTGAAACCGGCCTTCTGCCATTCAGCCAGTTCCTTGCGATATTCGCCTTTCCTCCCGCGCACAGCAGGCGCGAGTAGATAGGCACGCGTGCCCTCCGCCAAGGCCGTCACCCGATCGACCATCTGGCTCACAGTCTGAGCGGCGATGGGCAGGCCTGTGACGGGAGAATAGGGAATGCCGACCCGCGCCCAGAGCAGCCGCATATAATCATAGATCTCGGTGACAGTTGCGACAGTCGAGCGTGGGTTGCGGCTCGTCGTCTTCTGTTCGATGCTGATCGCAGGGCTCAGACCCTCGATATGATCGACATCCGGTTTTTGCATCAATTCGAGGAATTGCCGCGCATAGGCGCTCAGGCTTTCGACATAACGGCGCTGCCCTTCGGCGTAGATTGTATCGAATGCGAGGCTCGATTTACCCGAGCCGGACAGGCCGGTAATCACCGTCAGCGTATCGCGCGGAATATCCACATCCACGTTCTTGAGGTTGTGCTCGCGCGCGCCGCGTACCGAAATGTGAGTCAACATAGACCAACTCTGTTCCAGATTTGTTCGGATTCGGCAAGAGGGCGATAGACAATTCCCAGGCCGCCAGTCGAACAGAACCGTCCGTTCATCCTTCAATTTTTGTCATTCGTCATCGATCTGTGTTATTTGTCTAATACACCGTGGCATTCGTCGAACGCAACACACCTTTCGAAACCAACCGGCCTATCTCCTGGATCGTGCCGCAGCGTTCCCCCATCCCTTAACTCCGCTGCGGCATAAACACGATCTAGGAGATTTAAAATGAACAAGTCTGTTTTGGCCCTCGCCGCTCTGGCAAGTGCCGTTGTTTCGGTTCCGGCTATGGCCGCGCCGATGTCCACGTCGGTCCGCACGGCCGACCTCAACCTGTCCAGCCCTGCTGGTCGTGATACGCTTGCGCGGCGGATATCCACGGCTGCGAAAACCCTGTGCATTGTCGAGGGTGACCGCAGCCTGAAGTCGATCGCCGAAGGCAAAAAATGCTACAGGAGCGCGATCGCAGGTGCCCGTTCACAAACAATGATAACTGTTAGCGGCGGCAAGGCGGTCGTTAAATAGTCCAGCCATGATTTTGAACCATTAAAGGGGTCTCGTTCGCAGCGCGACCCCTTTTCGGTGTTGGAGTTATCGGGCAATCCACTGCCCGGAGCTGCGATATTTTTCGCGGACATCACTTTCCGGCAGCGCGCCCGAAACATATCGACGGTCGGCCACCACGGATTTGGAGGGTGCAGCGCTGGAGACGCGGTCTGTCGCGGCAGGCATAATCCCGGTCTTCTCCCAGTCCAACGGAAGAGGTAACGGAGCCTCCACGGGCAAACCTGCCAATTCCAGTGGTGCGGAGAGTGTGAGGGTTTTCGGTTTGGGCGCCGGAACCGGCTCGTTCCCCCGATACATGGCGTGGAAGGCCTTGGGGCTGCCCGCTCCGCCCGGCCAGCGAAAGAAGATATGGGCACCGACAATTGCGGTTGGCGTGAGGGCCTTGTTCCAGATGGGGTTGACCGCCAGTGTGTGATAATGGGTGGCAAGTCCGACCGGGGCGTAGACTTCGCCCGAAAGCGCAGCCTGGGCATTGCGGCGAGCGCGGCTCCAGACCAGCGAGACCGGCATGCGTGCCATCGATCCGTCACAGCCAAAGGTAAACTGGCACAGCGTATCGTTGCGCTCTGTGCCTTGGTAGACAACCCCGCAGATTGTATCAGGATAGGCCGGATGGCGGACGCGATTGAGGATAACCTGCGCGACCGCACGCTGGCCTTCATCGGGCTCGTTGCCCGCTTCGTAGTAAATGGCCGCCGTCAGGCAAAGCGAGGCGCGCAGTATGTCCTGCGCGGTGCCGCGAAGTTTGAACGGAATGGCAGCCGGCCCTGCGACCAGCATCGTGGGCGCAAAATCGGTTGTGCTGACTGGAGCAGACAGTGCGGATGGTTTCTCGCCTGAACCCAAAGTTGCGAGGTAAAAAGCGGGATCAAAGGGCTGTGGAGCATCCAGCTGAAGTGCGACGCCGCGTTGATCCTGTGAGGCGGCAAGCGGCATCACGCATGACGTTAAGAATGCCAGGAGGCCGAGCGCCGCCATACTGCGAACGCGGTCTCTGGCATGCCTGCTGGCCGGTGTGATTTCGGTCGATTCCAAACTAACCCTGACGATTCTCTCTGTCACGCATTGTGCGGAAACAGTGCCATACATGCCATTTCCTCGGACTGCGCCCCCGAAAATCAAAGTGTTCCGGCGCGGGACAACGACGCCGGCGAATATTAATTCATGCCCGCCGCAGCGACGATGCTGATCCCCCTTCCCTTCAACCGCCTGCATCCTTAGAGACCGCGCGACTTACGAACAGGGATTAGGCATGGTCGAACCGCTACGCGTTGCATTGGCAGGTCTTGGAACGGTTGGTGGCGGCGTCATAAAGCTGCTTGAGACCAATCGCGAACTGATCACGAGACGCGCAAGCCGGCCAATTGAAATCGTCGCTGTCTCTGCTCGAGACCGGGCTCGTGATCGTGGACTGGATCTCGCCGGTTTGGCTTGGTGTAATGATCCTGTTTCGCTCGCAACGCACGTTGGCGCAGACGTGGTTGTTGAGCTGATCGGCGGTTCAGAAGGACCCGCTCTTGCCCTTGCCGAAGCAACCATTGCGAACGGAAAGGCGTTTGTCACAGCAAACAAGGCGATGATCGCGCACCACGGCATTCGATTGGCAATGGCCGCCGAAGCCGCCAATGTTGCGCTCAAATATGAAGCGGCTGTCGCGGGTGGAATTCCGGTGATCAAGGGACTTCGCGAAGGCGCGGCTGCCAACGAGATCACCCACGTGTATGGAATTCTCAATGGCACGTGCAATTACATCCTCACGACGATGGAAAGTGAAGGCCGCGATTTTGAGGATGTCCTCGCCGACTCGCAGGCGCTTGGATATGCCGAGGCCGACCCGTCGTTCGATATTGACGGCGTAGATGCTGCGCACAAGCTTGCGATCCTTGCATCTCTTTCATTTGGCACTCGGCTCGATTTCAACGCAGTCGCGAAAAACGGAATCCGCGACGTTGTGGCAGGAGATATCGCCCATGCCCGCACTCTCGGCTTCCGCGTCCGGCTCGTCGGGCTGGCCGATGCGGGTGCAGACGGTCTTTTCCAGCGCGTCCATCCGTGCCTCGTCCCGGTCAGCCACCCACTCGCGCACGTCTCGGGCTCGATGAATGCGGTGGTCGCCGAAGGTAATTTTGTCGGTAGACTGTTCTTCGAAGGGCGTGGCGCAGGCGAAGGTCCGACCGCCTCTGCGGTCGTGGCTGATCTGATCGATATTGCGAGGGGCGAATATGGGCCGGCCTTTGCCATGCCGGTCGCAAGCCTCGCCCACCCCGGTACCGCCGACCCCGGCAAGCGCATTGGCAGGGCCTATTTGCGCTTCGCAGTGGCTGACCGAACAGGTGTACTTGCCGAATTGACTGCAGCGATGCGCGATGCTGGCGTGTCGATTGAAAGCATGATCCAGCGCGGTGAAGCGCCCGGTGGCGGCGTGCTGGTGGTCATGACAACGCATGAAGGCCCGGAAAGCGCCGTAACCAAGGCGCTGGCCGCCCTGTCCGGCTCGCCCAGTCTTGTGGGTGCATCGATGATGATGCCGATTCTCGACTTCTGACGGAGCCTCAGTCGGCCAGTTTGCGATATTGAACGCCGGACCCGTTGAGTTTTGTGCTGACGGAAACACCAGCCATTCCGCAACCAACGAGAAAGAACTCATAGTTCTGGCAGGGCGTTGTTTGGTGTTGATAGCGCAAACGCTCATCGGCAACTGTCTCTATGCGGGGATCCCCATTTTCCGAAACGATGAGCGGAACTCGGTAACGATCTGCCTCGCGCCGCCCACAAACGACGATCTCGTCCGAGGCTCGGGTTCGTCGGCAATCGGGATCGCCGCGAGTGAGTTGTTCGTATCGCGCAATTGCGTCTGATGTGCTCGCAGGCTCTTCTGCCTGAGCAGGCGCATATGCGATCGTCGCAATTAGCAAGGCCGTTATTCTCGACATTGCAATACTCCTCGCTTATCGGCGGTCGGAATTTGAAACAAAGAGGATGACAAGTCCAATGGTAACTGCCTCCAAAGTCCTAGACCGCGTCCTTGTTCTCGAAATGGTGCGCGTTACCGAGGCAGCGGCGATTTCCGCTTCAAAACTGATTGGCCGCGGCGATGAAAAGGCCGCCGACGCCGCTGCCGTCGAAGCGATGCGTGCCGCGCTCAACGAATTGGCGATGGATGGGACCGTCGTCATTGGCGAAGGCGAGCGGGATGAAGCCCCGATGCTCTTCATCGGTGAGAAGGTTGGTAGTGCGATTGGAACGGGCCCGAAGATCGATATTGCACTTGATCCGCTCGAAGGCACAACGATCACGGCCAAGGCTGGCCCGAACGCGCTTGCCGTGTTGGCTGTGGCCGAAGAAGGCAATCTCCTCAACGCACCCGATGTTTACATGGACAAGCTTGCAGTCGGCCCCGGTTATCCGGATGGCGTTATCGACCTTTCCAAAACACCGACTGAAAACGTCGCAGCCGTTGCCAAAGCCAAAGGTGTCCAGCCAAACGAGATCATCGTCTGTGTACTCGATCGCCCGCGCCATGAAAAA
>JANLST010000382.1:0-1907 GCA_031362505.1 Sphingomonadales bacterium | reverse complement strand
TGCCGGGACGGTTACAATCAACCCCAATAGCGGCAATCGTTCCGTTTCCGGCGGAGCGACCGCTGCTGGCGGAACGCCGCAACGCGGTGAATTCGTGGCGGTTGGAAATCCCAACGCGCAGGCCGTGTCCGCCCTGGATCCCGGCCTGACGCTTACCAATGGAAGCGGGGGAACGATGACCGCAAGTCTGACACTGGGTGGCGGTGGCCCGGGGACTTTCAATTTTCCGGGAACCGGAATCAGAAACTTTCGCGTTGGCGGGACGCTTGCGGTCAGCGCCAACCAAGCCGACGGAGTTTACACCGGCCTTTACAACCTCACCGTCAACTATTTCTGATCCGGTTGCGCGTCGCGGTCACGATTGCTAATGGCGCGACCATGATCAACCAGCCTGAAACCGTGACGGTCAAGACAAGTCGTGTGGCCTGCGATGGTGCAAGCGATATTCCTGGCGGGGCTGCTCTTGGCCATCCGCGGGTCTGGCTCGAGATCGATGAGCGGGGCTATGTCGATTGCGGATACTGTGATCGTCGTTTTGTCCTTTCGGGCGGGCCCGCCGACACGCATTGATTGATGTAACGTTACGGCGCCGTTAACCATGACTCGTCAGTCTATGGCGACAATCGCTCCCTATCTACCGAACAATGACAAACGGTATGGCAATCAAGCTTTCGGTGCTGGGCTTTACAGCACTGGCGTCGCTTGCCCTTCATCAGGCCATGAGAACACCCGGCGCAGGGGCACCGCAGACGTCCTTTACAATCGTGCCTGCCCGATAATCTTTGATTGGTCGAAATGCCTCCCTATATGGGGGCGATGACAAACCTGACCGACCCGCGCCGTTTCCTCTATCGTGACGGCAATCTCGATCCCGCTACCGCACAACGACTGACCTCACAGCTATTGAGCCGTTGCGACGATGGTGAACTTTATCTCCAGTATCGCGCATCAGAGGCCTTTGGGTTTGATGATGGCCGTTTGAAAACAGCTGATTATTCGACCGATTCGGGTTTTGGCCTGCGTGGCGTTTCAGGCGAGATGACCGGATTTGCCCATGCCAACGAACTGAGTGAGGCGGCAATCCGCCGGGCCGGTGAGACGCTGACGCTCCTCGATCCGACGAAGGATCCAATGGCGCCCGCACCGCGTCTCAACAATCGTCATCTCTATACTGACAGTGATCCGATCGGCCTTGTCCCCTTTGCCGACAAGGTCGCCCTCTGCCAGCAGGTCGATGCCGCGGCACGTGCACGTGATCCCCGCGTGGCCCAGGTTTCGGTCAGTCTCGCGGGAAGCTGGAGCGTGATCGAAATCGTTCGCGCTGACGGTTTTGTGGCGACCGATATCCGGCCGCTTGTCCGGCTCAACATCTCCATCGTTTGCGAACAGAATGGGCGGCGAGAAAGCGGGACGTTTGGGATTGGCGGACGCTATCTCTACGATGATCTGTTCAGGCCGGAAACCTGGAACCGCGCGGTCGATGAAGCGCTCAAGCAATCGCTGGTCAATCTGGACAGCGTGGATGCGCCGGCAGGGGAAATGACTGTCCTGCTTGGGCCTGGTTGGCCGGGAATCATTCTTCATGAAGCGATTGGCCATGGCCTTGAAGGGGATTTCAACCGCAAGGGAACCTCTGCCTTTTCGGGCCGTGTGGGCGAGCGCGTTGGCGCCCCGGGCATAACTGTTGTCGATGACGGCTCGATCCCGAACCGGCGCGGTTCGCTCTCGATCGACGATGAGGGCACACCGACCGGGGAGACCGTCCTTATCGAAGACGGCATCCTCAAGGGCTATATGCAGGACAGGCTCAATGCCCGGTTGATGGGCGTTGCGGCAACCGGCAACGGGCGGCGCGAAAGCTATGCCCACGCACCGATGCCAAGGATGACCAACACCTTCATGAAGGC
>JANLST010000355.1:0-2642 GCA_031362505.1 Sphingomonadales bacterium | reverse complement strand
AACTGGCTTCGGCGAGTAACGGCAGGATCAAGGCTTTTCCCCAGCAATTTTCCCCTCCATAGAGAGGCCAAACAAGAAGACCAAGAGGGAGAGAGTGACAATGCCATCCGAGCTGGATCTGCGTATCGAAAGGATCACTGCTGCACTGACCGGCCCGGATGGGCCGATGCCGTTGACTACACATCGGCAACACGGTGTCGACGTCCCCATGATAGCGGCGGCACCGCCTGCACTGACCCACTATTTCGCGCATTTTTGCGCCCAACATGCCGAAACGACATTCATCGTCGATGGCGCCGAACGCCTGAGCTTTGCCGATATCTACGCAGCGGCGCGCAAGGTCGCGGGCGCCCTGATCGAAGGCCATGGGCTGAAACGCGGAGACCGGATCGGCATCGCGATGCGCAATGCACCAAGCTGGGTCGTACTCTATATGGGGATCCTGATGGCTGGCGGCTGTGCGACTCTCCTCAATGGCTGGTGGCAGGGCGGTGAACTCGCCGCCGGTATCGACGATGTCGAGGCCAGCATTGTCCTCGTTGACCCGCAACGCGCAAGGCGACTTGAGGATGCTGGCTATACGGGTCCGGCAAGGATCGTCACACTCGACATCTCCCAGCCGCTTGATCAGGCGCTGGCACCGCTCATGGCGAACGGCGGCGGAATGGAAACGCCGGTGCCGGAACTCACGGGTGATGATCTCGCGACCATCCTTTTCACCTCCGGCTCGACCGGCCAGTCCAAGGGCGCCTGGTCAACCCACCGGGCGGTTGTGCAAGGGGCATTCAACTACATCGTCCAGGCGTTGATGCTGCTCCAGCTTGGGACCGAAGACGGGACGATTGGCGATGATCGCCCGCCGCATGCGACCTTGCTCACGGTGCCGCTGTTCCATGTAACCGGTGAAGTACCGATCCTGCTGGTCAGCTTCGCCATCGGGCGCAAGATCGTGATGATGCCCAAATGGAATGTCGTCAACGCGATGGAGTTGATCGAGCGGGAAAAGATTACCAATTTTACCGGCGTGCCGCTCATGAGTTTTGAGTTGCTTACGCATCCGGACCGCGAAAAGTACGACCTATCATCATTGCAGGGCCTCGCAGGAGGTGGCGCCCCACGCCCTGTCGATCATGTTCGCCGCCTGAGCGAGGAGTTCCCGACCGCCCCACCTGCATTGGGCTACGGCCTCACCGAAACCAACGCGATTGGCGCGGGAATCTTCTCCAGCAACTATCTCGAAAAGCCCAATAGCACCGGCATGGCGAGCAAGCCGCTGGTCGATCTTGCCATACTCGACGATGCCGGAAAGCCGGTTCCCCAAGGCGAGCGAGGCGAAGTCTCGATCCGTTCGGTCGCGCTTTTTGGCGGTTACTGGAATAATCCAGCAGCCAGTTCCGACTGCATGACGTCGGATGGATATTTCCGTTCGGGCGATATCGGCACCCTTGATTCGGACGGTTACCTGTTCATTGTAGACCGCAAAAAGGACATCATCATCCGCGGCGGCGAGAATATTTCCTGCCAGGAAGTCGAAGCGGAAATCTATGAACACTCCGCCGTCGCCGAAGCCTGTGTGTTCGGCCTGCCCGATGAACGGCTTGGCGAAGTGCCCGGTGCCGTCGTCTATTTCCACCCCGGCCAGAGCGTCAGCCCTGAGGTGCTCACCGAATTCCTGAAAGGCCAGATGGCCGCGTTCAAGGTTCCACAACAAATCTGGATCGCCGACGGCCCGCTGCCGCGATTAGGCACGGAAAAGATCGACAAGGTCTCACTGCGCAATGACTATCGCAAAATCTGGGAACAGATGCGCAACTAGCGGAAAAATATGGAACTGGTCAGGAAGTGAACGCGGATTCCATTCATGCTTCCTCGGCCAATTCAGCGTATAAGAAATCAACCGCTGCCCGTATCTTTTTGAGGCCGTACTTTGGCCGGTGGTAAAGCAGATAAACGCCGGCATTTTCACTGCGGGATGCGGCAATTTCAGCATCGTCCAGAACAATATGGACAAGGCTTCCTTCCGCAAGATTGGTCAAAATGCCCCATCTTGGAATGAGCGCAAGACCGCGTCCCGCGATCGCCTCGTCCAACAAGGCAGCGCCCTGATTGCTGATAAAAGCAGGGGGCAACCTCAGCTCATGCCAACCGTCTGCTGTTTTAGCCTGCCAGTACAGTATGCCTTGGGGCCGCCGATACAACATCGCTTGGTGATTATGCAGGTCTGTCACAGTCCTGGGCGTGCCATGCTCATTGAGATAGGCCGGTGATGCGACCAGGACAAAGCGACCGTCAGCCAGTTTTCGCGCCACAGCACGTTCTGGCAAGGAGGCCGTTGCCCTTATGGCTATATCGACATCATTCTGCGCGAGGTTGGTGATTTCGTCGGTCAACTCGACATCGCAGATAATTTCCGGATACCGCTTCTTCATTTTTCTGAGCGCGGGTAGCAACCTGAATTGTCCATAATCGGGTGCCACCGTGATCTTCAGAATTCCAGAAGGTGTATCGGCATGTTGGCCAACCAATTCGTCGGCGAAGATCAGGGCGGCCACTGCGGGCTTTACCTGCTCAAGATAGAGTGTGCCCAGTTCGGTCAGCTTGACCACGCGGGTAGACCGGTGGAACAGCGCAATACCAAGCTG
>JANLST010000345.1:0-2314 GCA_031362505.1 Sphingomonadales bacterium | reverse complement strand
TGCCGCGCGAGTAGGTGAAATATGCCTGCACGTTGTCGGTGAAAGCATAGCGTACGCTGGCTGTTGCGGTGAGTTTGCCGTCGCTAAAGCTGTCCGAGTAGCCGGTGAAATTGGCCAACCCAAAGGCTGCCAAGGTAAATTGATCGAGGTTCGCGTCTTTCTCTTCGTCGGTCCAGCGCAATCCTCCGCTCAGGCTCAGCTTGTCGTTCAGCGCGAGATTCGCATTGATGAAAGCCGCCCAGGATGTGGTATCCACCGCACCAATGGAGCGTCCTCCCAGAAATCCGGGTGGTGCGCCGAAAGCGGGACCCAGTACTACATCGCGGTGTTGCTCGGCTTTCTGATCAAAGTAATACAAGCCTGCGACATAGCTGAAATCGCAACCGGCCGGGGATGACAAGCGGATTTCCTGGGTGAAATGCTCGAACTTGTCTTCGAACCACTGCACATGCAACGCGTAGGCAGCCGTTGCGTCTTCATCACTGCCGACGCGGCGTTTGGATTCGCGGTATGCGGTAATCGAGGTCAGCACGAAACCGTTGGTCAACTCGTAGTCGGCGTTTGCGGACACACCCCAGGAATCGTTTTTGTCGCTGAGTGGACCATCCTGATTGACCTTGTAACGATCCGCCGCAGCCGGATCACCCGCCGTCAATTCGTAGGCGGCATCAGGTTCCAGAAAGAGAATGTCGTTGTCCTGGTTGCGCACATCCGCCGACAGCACCAGATCAAGCGACTCGTTGGGCTGGAACCGCAGCCGGGCGCGACCCTGAACATGATCGTTGGACATCAGTTTGTCGCCAGTGGCGATATTGTCGATGTACCCATCCTGCTCCTGCGCGACCACTGACACGCGCAATGCGGCGGTCTTGCCCAGCGGGACATTCAGCATGCCCGAGCCGTAGCGGTTGTCGCGATTGCCCACACCCAGTTGCAATTCGCCACGGGTTGCGTCCAGTTCCGGCTTGTTGGTGATGATGTTTATGGCACCGGAGGAGCTGTTTTTTCCGAACAGCGTGCCTTGCGGTCCGCGCAGAACCTCAACTTGCGCGATGTCCGCAAGGCCCTGATCGACTGCCAGCGATTGCCCGACAAATACTCCGTCGATATAGACGCCGACGCGTGTATCAAAGCCGATATTGCGTGAAAAATCACCGATGCCGCGCAGACCGATATGTGTCTCTCCGGATGTCCCGGTTTCGCCGAATACCAGATTTGGAACGGAATACTCCATCTCCTGCAAGGTGTCGATGTGCATCCCGCGCAGGCTCTCGCCGCTGACTGCCGCCATGGAAATCGGCACGTCCTGCAGGCTTTCCTGGCGCTGTCTGGCAACCACGATGATTTCCTCGATCCCGCTCGTGGAGCTTTGGGCAAAAGCCTCGCCAGCAAGCAGGGCGATGCCGACGCCAACGGCCGCGCGCAGTGCGCTGTGTCCGTAGACGCGCCGCTGCGGGTTGTAATGGAAAGGTGCCGGCAGATTGCCGGCGCGCTGACGGTAGTACCTGTTCATGCTTGCCCCGCATCAATGATTGGACCCGCTGATTTCACAGCCCGGGTCTGTGTCACAAACCACAATTGCTGGTCAATCGTGGCAGGACGATGCTGGGGCGTGTTGTGACGCTGTCACGATTTGTTTGGATTCTGTCACGATTCGCGCCGACCGCGAGCGGCGCGCGGGGTAATCCCAAAGCGCTTGCTGAACGCACTCGAGAAACTCGCCGGTTGGGCGTAGCCGATGCGTTCGGCGATGAGGCCGATTGGCAATTGCGTGTCGGTGAGCAGATTCAGTGCTTCGCGCAGGCGGCAATCTATCGCGAACTCCGCCACACTCATGCCAAATTGGCGGCGAAACCCGTACGCCAGCTTGTTGCGATTGATGCCGCTCTGCCGGGCCAGCGCCGCAAAACCCGGGGGATCACGGTAGCGGTCGAGAATAATGCGCCGCGCCGCATGCACACACTCGATGTCAATCGCACTCAGACGCGGCACGGGCTGCGGATTCGGTGCCGCGGTCGAGAGGCTATGCGCCAGCATGCACGCAAGCTCGCAGGATTTCGCTTCCAGGTAGATGCAGCGCAGATCCGCCGGGTAATCGCATTCGAAGATGTTCATCATCGCCTGAACGATGCGTGGCGCAACCGGCCGATTGTGCAGTATGAATGCATCGGCGCCACGGGCCAGGTTGTTTATAGCCGGCGGCAGACGGGGGGAATCAAATCCAAACCTGGTGCCCAAAAGCTCCTGGCGTACAAACACGGTAACCCAGCTCAAATCGACATTGGCCTCAACCCATTCGCCGTCGTCCACACCG
>JANLST010000340.1:0-12589 GCA_031362505.1 Sphingomonadales bacterium | reverse complement strand
CGGACCGGCCGGATTCCCGGTTGGCCATACCGCCGTTCGGCATAGCCGATACCAAGCGCAGCGCGGATGATGGGTGTAACATCGGTCACCAGCCCGGCGACGATACGAGCTTCCTTGCTGGATCGATCCGTCAGCACATTTGACCGGTCATCGTATCGCGTGCTTCGATGCGTTGCCTGCAGGAAGACGGCGCTATCCGCGTCAAACAGATACTCGACACGACCGCTGAGGCGATAGACCTTTCGATCACGATAATCCTGATCGAGCGCCGTTCCGCTCAGCGTGGTTGTGTCCGAATAGTTGAACCCGTCATAGGCAGCACTCGCAATCAGCCTGAGCCGATTGGCAACATAGGTGCCGCGAACCGAAGCGACGGGGTGGCGAACCGAAATGGATGCACCGCCATTTACGGGAAACGATCCGGTGTATTGCTCTTCAAATGTCCGCTCAAAACCGAGCGAAGCCACGATGTTGCTTTCTCCGTGCAGATCGAGCCGACCGTCGGCTCTCAAGCGGAAACCGTCTTCGTTCTTGGCAGAAACGGTCGCATGCCGTTTTGCAACCAAATCAGCCGAGAGGTTTAGCGCATGTCGCGACCATTGGCTCTGGGCACGAAGCTTGGGCTGGGCTGTAATGAATACGTCACTTCGCGAATTGACGTTGGACCCCAGCACATTGCTCGAAAATCCAGGCTCAATGCTTATTTCGGGAAAAAGTCTGAATCCGCCGGCGCCGATCCCTTGCGGGGCCAGTTCGGGATGCGGCCGTTCAACAACGGTTTTGTTGCGAACGCTTGGAACCGCCAGCGGAATCTCGGTATCGAGCAAGGGGCCATAGGTTTGCGCCAACGCGCCTGTCGGCAGCGCAAGAGGGATCGCAAGAAATGATCCCGCTACTGCATGGCTGAAGCGGAGACAGGACGCGAATCGGGACTGCTGTGCCGACCGGATTGGCGCATCCATCTCAAAAATAGCGCTCGCCAATCCGGAGCGTATCGCCGGGCTGCACCTGCAGATCGGGGCGAAGTTCAAGCCTCTGTTCATCGGCTGCGCCCTGACGCTTTACAAACACATATTTCTTCCGGGCGCGATAACTGAACCCCTGCGCGGTCGCGACAGCATCAGAGACCGACATTCCCTTGCGATAGGGATATTCCCCCGGTCGGTTGACCTCACCAAGAATGTAGAACGGCCGAAAGGTCAGGATCGTGATCGAAACGCTCGGGTTCTTGAGAAAGCCCATAGCCAGCCGTTCGCGGACTTCGCCACTGACGGCATCAACCGTCCGGCCTGCCGCCTGAACCTTGCCAATCAGCGGGATGGTAATCGATCCATCGGGTCCAACCTGTTGCTCTCCGGTCAGCCGATCCTCGCCAAACACATTCAGTGTCAGCTTGTCGTCGATCCCGAGCGTATAGGTCTCGGCAATGTCGTCTGCCGACGCAACCGCGGGAGTCGGGTAAATGGCGCCCCAACCGGTCAGGGTGAACAGCACAAAAGCCGTAAAAGAAAGGATGATTCGAAGCATGACAATCCTCGCTCGACTCGGATCAGCCAGTTGAAGCCATCCAGCACGTCCGAACGCTGCACTGCGGCGTAAACCTTGCCACAAAGTAAACAGATCGGGGAATTGCCCCACATTCAGGACCGAAAAACGTGACAGATCGTTAATCATCATCTGCGACAGGGAGGGCCTGCCGATGGAGGATGAGTGTTCGGTACAGCGTTGTCCGCGACGTTCACAATACTGGCGCTGGCCTTGCTGGCGCTCGCCGGTCATTGCTTTGCGTTTTATCCGGCGAGCTTGCGTCTGTTCCTCGCAAAATTGCCTTCCCCGCGCATTGCCGGCCCAAACCAGCCTCGGCCCCGGGTCGCGATTTGCCTTTGCGCGTACAATGAAGAGAAGGTGATCGTCGCCAAGATCGAGCGACTTCTCGAGATGGCGGCCGACTATGGCCCGGCAACAATCCATGTCTATGCCGATGCGCCTTCGGATTCGACAGCAACATTGCTCGCGCCTTTTGCGGACAGGATCGATCTTGTGGTTGGCAACGTGCGCGCGGGCAAGACGTACGGAATGAACCTTCTCGTTGCCCGCTCCGACAGCGAATTGATCCTTTTCACGGATGCGAACGTCGTGAGCGATGCCCGTTGCGCCTCCGAACTTGCACGACCGTTTGCCGATGCATCGATCGGATGTGTGACGGCCCGTCTGGTCTATTCGAACCGGCAAGACTCAGCGACGAGCGCAATTGGAGCCCTGTACTGGCGTCTCGAGGAAGCGATCAAGAAGGTCGAAAGCGAGACTGTCGGGGTGATCGGCGTCGATGGCGCAATGTTCATGGTCAGGCGGGCGCTGCACCAACCCACGCCTCCACATTTGATCGATGACCTTTACTTGAGTCTGAGAATCCTGATTGCAGGATCGCGAGTCTATTCCGCAGACCAGGTTCTGGTCTACGAGCGCAACGCGGTCGGAGCCGAAGAAGAGAAACGGCGCAAACGCCGCATCGCCTGCCAGGCCGCAAACGTTCACCGCGCGCTATGGCCCGATCTCAAAAAACTGCCTGCCCCGCAGCTTTATGCCTATCTGTCACATCGGGTCATGAAATGGCTCACGCCGTTTTTTCTTGCTGGAGCGGCGCTAAGCGGGCTTTTGGCCGTTGCATCAAACTGGGGACCGCTGACGGCGAGCATCGTGATCGTTGCCTGCCTTGCCGCACTGGCGATGGGCCACGTGTTCAACGCGCGACCGTTTTCGGTCATTTCCAGCGCCTCACTGAGCCTGTTCGGCGTCGCAGCAGGCGTGCTCGAATCGATGTTCACCAAAAAAACCTATACCGTCTGGGATCCTGCGGCCTCGATCCGGTCGGACGCATTTCAAGGCTCTCACACCAAGCCAAGGGGGCCAAATGCACATTGACCTGAATTTGCAATCGTCGGGTGGTTCCAAAGCGTTGGTCGACGCCAATGGGATTCCGCCGAGAGTTGCGATTGTGCATTATTGGTTGGTTGGCAGTGGCGGCGGAGAAAATGTCGTCAAGGCAATGCTCGAACTTTTTCCCCAGGCTGACGTGTTCACATTGGTCGAAAGGCCTGCCTTTTCGAGAACAATCGTTCCACGCGAGAGGCTTCGCACGAGTTACCTGCAGCGCATTCCCGGCGCTGCCCGATTCTATCGTGCATTGCTTCCGCTGATGCCGACTGCCCTCGAGAATTTCGATCTCCGGGGATATGACCTGATCATCTCGAGCGAATCCGGGCCCGCCAAGGGAATATTGCCCCCGCTGGGTGCCGTCCATATTTGCTACTGCCACTCTCCGATGCGTTACATCTGGGATCAATACCACGAGTACAAGGCAAGCATGGGATGGGTGCAGAGACTGGTCCTGTCCCTGTGCATCACACGGCTGAGACTTTGGGATCAGGCTTCAAGCACACGCGTCGATCAATTCGTGGCCAATTCTCGCTACGTCGCTTCGCGTATCAGTCGCTACTATCGCCGCGATGCCCGCGTCATCTATCCGCCCGTGGATGTGGACGATTTCTCGATAAGCGAGGCGATCGGCGATTATTACCTGATCACCGGACGGCATGTTTCCTACAAACGCATCGACCTCGCGATCGAAGCCTGCAACGCACTGGGCCGGCGGTTGATCATCACCGGCGATGGCCCCGAAACCAGCCGCTTGCGATCCATCGCCGGTTCAACGATCAGCTTTGTCGGGCGCTGCTCGTTTGATGAACTGAAGCGCTATTATGCTGAGGCCAGCGCCTTCCTGATGCCGGGAGAGGAAGATTTCGGCATTGCGCCCGTCGAGGCAATGGCGTCCGGACGACCCGTTATCGCCTTTGCCAGCGGGGGAGCGACCGAAACGGTCATTGATTACAAGACCGGGATATTCTTTCGAGAACAGTCGGTCGAATCCCTCAAAGACGGCATTCTGGCCTATGAATCCTGCGCCGACACATTCGATCCGGACGCCATTCGCGCGCATGCATTGGGATATGCGAAGTCACGATTCATGTCGGAATTCGCCAGCTTCGTCAGAGAAGCAATGGACGCCAGCTCCAATCAACGCGTCATCACTGATCAGGAAAGATAGTTCCTTGGACCCTGTTGCGACTCTCAAATCGATATTCTCGCTCCAGCGCCTGCCGGGAGAGGCGCGGACGAATGGCGCGTTTGACGCGTTTGCCGGCCTCGCATTGATCGTCGCAGGCGTTGCCTATCTCTACTTCGACACTTTTGGCGGCGTGATCCGCTTCGCACTTCCCGCCGCAGGGCTGACAATGCTCACCTACTCGCCCGCCGGGCTCGCCATCATCGCCCTCCTTTGTCATTTCGTCACGCGTATCGGCAATACCGAGTCCACGGTGCCCATTTTGGCGACGCTCGCCTTTGCCGTTCTCGAGATCATTCTTTCGTTTGCGCTCGGCCGAACGGCCGCCGAAATCGGATTCGCGCTCTATATCTGGTTGTCTTTCCTTGTCGCACTCGCGATCACGCAGCGCCGGATGCACGATCGGCTGATCGATGCGATGATTCCGATATTCTTCATCGCCACGGCTGGTGTGTTGATCAATATCATGTTCCGCTACCCCTGGGTCGACGCGAGCTATGAGGTCATGGGCCGCCAGATGGTCGCGGCACGTGACTGGCAGGCCTATGGCATGCAGCGTCTCTCGGGATTGACGCGCGCCAGCTATACTGCGGCAGCGCAGATCCTGATCTGCTATGTGGCGCTTGAGCACCGGACCAAATCGCTGGCCTGGCGGGCCGTTTACTGGACCGCAGGGTGCGTGGCGATCTACTATACGACTTCAAAATCCCCCCTTCTCGCCATGGCTTGCCTGCCCATCGTCTATTTCCTGGTCGGGCGCATTCGTGAGACCAAGGCGACGCGACGACGATGGGCGGCCGTTGGCATCGTCGCCTTCTGGATTGCGCTCGTTTTTGCAGGGCCGTTTCTGGCGTTGACCTACGGGCCAGCACTCTATCCCGCCGGCACGGGTGCGGGCGCGGATTACAGTTCCTTTGCGGATCGCGTCCTCAATACCTGGCCCAACGCGATCGCAATGATTGACCGTTATGATCCCGTGCAATGGATTTTCGGACGCGGCCTCGGCAGCATCGGCTCCCCGCAGCAGCTTGCTCATCCTGACAGCTATAATCCGGCTGACAATCTTGCCATCTATCTGTTCGTTACCTTCGGCGTTGCCTCTTTTCTCTTTGGGTTTCTTCTGTTTCGCGGGGCCATTCGCTCGGTCGAGGCAGGCGGACGTGGCCGCCGGGATTTTGTACTCATCATCGCGATGCTTGGCATCGGGACAGCCGCGAACGTCATCGAGAGCATTCTTCCGTCGATCGTGCTTGCGATTGCCTGCGCGCGACCCCGAAGCCGCCGCTCTACCCGCACGGATGCAGTGGCCTCGTCAGCCAGCGATGAAATATGACCGGTTTGTCAGGCCAGGTCGAGCGACACAGCCAGATCGCGAATATGCGCCGCCACCTTCGCATAACTCGCGTCCCAGTCATGGCGCGCGAGCATCGCTGTGCGCGACGGTTGGTCAATCGCCATCCCGGTTGCCTGTTCGATACCGTCCGCGATCGCTTGCTCGGAACCCGGATCGACAAACACGCAGCCCGTTTGGCCGACTTCGCGCAGGACTTCGATATCAGAGGCAATGACCGGGCAGCCACAAGCGACCGCCTCAAGCACCGGCAAGCCAAATCCCTCGGCGTGCGAACAAAAGAGAAGTGCCGCCGATCGCAGGAACAATCGAGCGACCTCCTCATCGCTCAGTTGGCCTGCACAGACGAGATTTCTGACGCCAGCCGTTTCGGCCAGTGTTCGCGCGGGTTCCGAAGCGCCGACAATGGTGATGGGAGCATCCGAGTTTGGGCCGCCCCGCCGCTGCCAAACGCCGATCGCTTCGAGCGTCCGTCCGAGGTTTTTTTGCCAACGTCCATTTCCGAACACGACGAGGCCGTGTCGCGTCGAACCGGCTTCGGGTTCAAGGCCCCTGAAAGCATCCGAGATCCCGTTTGGAACAACACCCACACGCCCGCGTGTTTCTGGCCAATGCCGAGCCAGTTCATCCGCGGACGCCTGCGAAACCGTAATCAATGTGCTCCGCGCTGCCGCTGCACGCGTGATCAGGTTGTAATAGAGCCGTTTTCTCAACCCATTCGGCTCGGCTTTGCCGAAGTGAATGAGATCATGGACAATGAAGATCTGCGGTCGTCCGACGAGCGGCGTCCCATTATAGCCCGGTACGAACAGGATATCCGCGCCAGACTTGCGAAATGCCCTGGCAAGGAACCACCAATCCGCGGGGCTCGAAGGGCTCGGGCCCTCTCGAAGTTCCGTCACGTCAAAGTCGCGGATCATCCGGTCGCGATATTCACGCGCGACCCTTCCAATCCCGTGCGGGGCAATCCAGCGGCTGTCGAACAAAATACGCATGGTGTTAACGTTCTGGCGAATATCAGGGCGCTCCTTAATTTTTCATGCGAGGCACAATGATTACCGGACGGCGCGGCACCTTTCATCGTTCTCCGCGCGATTTCTCCATTCGGCTTTGCAATCACACAAGGCCTCGCGGGTGAATATCGCGATGGCCAATGCCGCGCTCCGTACCGTCGGCTTGGGGTCGCGCTTTCTCCTTGCCATGTTCATGGCGCGCTACATGACGCTTGAAGACATCGGCACTTTTGCGCTTCTGGCCGGCGCTGCTGGTTTGTTGCCGTCAGTCGCGGGTCTGGGTCTGAACTTCTTCATGGCGCGCGGTATGGTGGGCATCGGACACGACCAGGCGGTGGAAATGGCGCGCGAAAGGCTGGTAATCTCGGTTCTGGCAGGCGCGCTATGCTCGGCTCTCTTGTATTCACTGGTGAACGCAGACTTGTTGCGATTGCCGTTCTCGCCTTGGCTCGCAATTGCCATTCTCATGCTCGAATTGCTGGGCTTCGATCTGCAGATCGCACTGCTTGCGCGCAGCAGATCGACATTCGCCAATCTTTTGCTTTTCTTTCGCAACGGCGCGTGGGTCATTCCCTTCATGCTCCTTGCCTGGGTGTTGCCCGCGCACCGCACGATCGAGACACTTGCATGGTGCTGGCTCGGCGGCATTGCAGTCAGCCATCTCCTGATGGCCCGACAGTATCTGCCCGACTATCAGGCCATCCTTGGACGTGCCGGCCCAAGGCCAGCAGGGTTTGTTGCCTCGGTCGGGTCGAGCGCAGCCAAGATCTATCTGAGCGATCTGGGTCTCGCGGGAAGCGTATATCTTGACCGGTTCATTATTACCTCGCTCGAAGATGTCCGCACCGCAGGCATCTACTTCTTTTATGCCTCAATCGTGAATTCGGCATACGTCATCTGCCTTTCCGCGACCGTGCAGGTTTATCAGCCGCAGCTTCGCGCGGCCTTTCAGGCAGGAGGCATCCCAAGCTTGCGCGTTGCCCTGCGAACACGCTTTCGAAGCACAGCCATGCTGACAGCCGTCGCGCTGACCGCTGCCGCGCCAGCGACTTACGCCGCAGCATTGGTATCGGGAAAGGCAGAAATCATTGCCGCGTTCGACGTCGTCCCTGTCCTGCTTACGGCTTACGGCGTGAAGATGCTGTCGGATTTCATGAGCACGGCACTCGCGGCCGCTGAAAAGGACGTACACTACGCATTGTTCAACATGGCGGGCCTCGTCCTGACGGTGATCGGATGCCTTGTTGCCATTCCGGTCATGGGTATTCGTGGCGCAGCCGTTGCAGTCCTGGTGTCGGCGATGATTCTCCTTCTCCTGCGCATTGGAAGCTGGCGGAGGATGGAGGCACAGGCGCTTTCCGGGCAGGCGATGATTTGATGCGCGTTCTGCAGATTTCCTCGCTTTATCCACCAAAGATGCTCGGTGGCGCCGAGGTTTCAGCCCGAAACCTCTCGGAGCTCCTGGTGGCCGATGGCCATGAGGTCCTTGTTGTGCGCGCTTGCGACCGCAACGAGGCTGAAGGTGAGGAGATTACCCCGTCAAACGTCCGGATCGTCCGGTTGAAAACGCCTCACATTTACCCGGTCTTTCGCTTCTACGAGGCTTCGCCGCTCAAGAAACCGCTGTGGCATTTGCAGGACCATTTCGATCCCTCGCTTCGACGTAAATTCGGCCATGTCCTTGATGAATTCGCCCCCAATCTCGTCAATATTCACCTCCTTCAGGGGCTGGGTTATCCACTTCTCAAGGAAATCTCGAAGCGCGGAATTCCTGTCAATTACGTGTTACCGGATCTCGGCCTCGCCTGCATCCGGATGAGCATGTTCAAAAATGGCAAGGATTGCAGATCGCATTGTCTGCCCTGCAAGGCATCCGCCCGATACAAGCTTCACCTGATCCGCGAACAGACGAGCATCTCCTTCGTATCGCCATCTCGCGCCAATCTTGAAACTCTTGCGCGTTACTTTCCGGTGCAGGACTACCCCAACAGCGTCATCCTCAACCCGAACACGTATCCAAAGCCAAAAATCAAGCGCACCGATAGCGAGACGCTGCGCCTTCTTTATGCCGGTCGGATGCACGATTCGAAGGGCATCGATATCCTTCTCGAAGCCGTCGAAACGCTTGCAAAAACTCATCCCATCACATTGACGCTTGCCGGTCAGGGCCAACAGGAAGAGGAGCTTCGCTCCCGCTTTGGACAGGCGTCGTGGTGCTCCTTTCTTGGATTTATTACGCATGCCGAACTTGCCGACCGGATGATGGAAAGTGACCTGCTGTGCATCCCCTCGATCTGGGCAGAGAACTCCCCGGGTGTTGTCATTCAGGCACTCGGAAATGGATTGCCGGTCATGGGAAGTAATCGCGGGGGCATCCCTGAACTTGTTCGTGACGGGCATAATGGCTGCCTTGTGACAAAAATGACGGTGGCAGGCTGGCGAGACGCGCTTGAGCGCGTTCTGGACGACCGGGGCCTGCTATCAGGCTGGCGTCAGAATGCAGTCGCTGAGACGAAAAGTTTCGATTCCGCCGAGATCGGCAAAACGATGAAAGCGTGGATGGAAGCAAGCGCTGCAGGTGTTGCGCCGGCAAAGGACTGCCTCAATAACTTCCCTGACTCTTGAGCACTGCCGGTATCGTCATTGCGATAATGCCAATATTTCGTCGCAATGATCTCGAGCGCACATACAACACATCACAGGCGACCCGCCGGCGATAGGACACATCATTGCGCCCGCAAATCTGCCAGATTCCGGTCAATCCCGGCGTGACCGAACAATAGGATGCGAAATGACGACCATAGCGCGCGCGCTCCGCAGTCACGATCGGACGCGGCCCGACGATGGACATCTCTCCCCTGAGGACGTTGATCAGCTGGGGTAGCTCATCAATACTGGCCTTGCGATAAAATCGGCCAAGCCGTGTCACCCGCGGATCGTTGCGAAGCTTGTGGTCTCGTTCCCATTCGGCGCGGGCAACAGGATCGCTTGCAAGCAACGCATCCAGTCTGTGCTGTGAGTCCATGACCATGGTTCGAAACTTCAGACATCCGAATGATCGACCACCCTTTCCCAGACGTTGATGGGCAAAGACCGGCGATCCCCTGTCAGTCAGGTAAATTGATGCCGCGACCATGACAAGAAATGGGCCAAGCACCAGGAGGGCACAAATGGCAATCAAGATATCCAGCATGCGAATGGCAAAATCTGGCACGGAAAGATGTTGTCCGGGGTGGGCTTCGGCTTTCGGCGTTCGCTCGCCTACGGAATCGAGATAGAGCATAGGCAATCCCGCATTGTGGCCTCTGCCGGAGCGTTATCATGCTGCATTTGCGAACTCAAGCGATCTTCATCACAAAGAATCATTCTTCGCAAAAACACATTCCTGTGCACGGTCACCGATCGCGGGATTTCTTTTGTCACACAGCAAATGATGACGAACAAACATGTTTTAAAAACCATTAACTATATGTTTTTTATCACTTAAAATCGCTTAATCTGACTTATGAAAAATGCCATATTTACCAGAACCGATGGCAGAGTTTCGCCACCCTGGCGATGTCTTCGCTGGTCTTTCCCTGCTCCAGATTTGGCTCTTTTCTTCCGCTTTCCCAATTGCTGCATCGCAGCATTTTTTAATCGGCAATCAACGAATTTATTGACAAGCTGCCGATGATATGCACAATTGGGGTCATCGGTTATCCCAACGTTAAGCCTTAATTTCTTCGCCCAAGGCTTAATCTTGAAGGGAGCGTTCCGTTCTTTCGGGATGAGCGATGAAGAGAGGATTGAGTGATGACCCAGCGTGCAGTGATGACACCCGGAAATCCGAAATTGTCCTATCGTTCGACGGTGGCACGCACGGCTGCGCCTGTTGGAATGGCATCCAGCGCGAGTGATGATTCGCCTGATTCGGCTAACGACCTCGCTGCCGACATCTGGCCATCAGAGGAAAGCCGTGAGCGTTTCCCAGGCTGGCTCCGCTTGGCGATCATCGGCGGTGGTGCATTGCTCAGCTGGGGTGCGATTGCCGGTCTATTGGCGGTTCTGCGCTAGTCTCTCCCCTCCCCGCGATCATTGACCGGGTATAGTCAACCCGGCCTGCGACGGGCTTCAGGCCATCGCACAAGGTTCCGCCTCACAGGCAAGAGTTAAATCTGCCGTCGGGTAATTTTCCCTTTACAGGCAACCGCTTTCTCGCGAAGCCTTCACCGACCTTCACAGCATGGAATTCGATGACGGAGCCTTGCGATCTGACCGCCTGCGCAATGATCGCGGCCTTCACGACTGGGGACCTGTCTCCCGTCGATGTCATGGACTCTGTCCTTGCCCGGATCGAAACCGCCGACGGTTTACTTGCGGCCACTTGGGCGGTCGATGCCGAAAAGGCCCTTACCGAAGCCCGCCTTTCCGAACAACGCTGGCATACCCGTGCACCGCAGGGGCCCCTTGATGGCGTCCCGCTGAGCGTCAAGGAGATGATTGCAACCGCAGGCGTCGCAAAACCGCTTGGCACTGCGGCGGGAGACATGACGCCGCAACTGTACGACGCACCGCCTGTTGCCCGGCTCCGTGAGGACGGGGCGATCGTGTTTGGAAAAACGACCAATCCCGATTTCGGCATGCTTTCATCCGGGCTGTCGAGCTTTCACAGGCTCGCCCGCAATCCTTGGGATACAGGCAAGACGCCGGGTGGATCCAGCGCAGGCGCGGCGGCGGCTGCCGTTGCCGGTTATGGCCCGCTCCACCTTGGCACTGACATTGGTGGCTCGGTGCGCCTGCCTGCAGGCTGGTGCGGGATCTTTGCGCTAAAGCCCAGTTTCGGTCGAGTTCCGATCGATCCGCCCTACATCGGGCGTGTCGCCGGCCCCATGACGCGCACAGTGGACGATGCGGCCTTGATGATGTCCGCGATCTCCCGGCCTGACGATCGGGACTATATGAGCCTGCCTCCCGCCGAGATCGCATGGTCGGACCTCGCCATCGACGTAAAGGGCCTGCGTATTGGCCTGCTGATGGAGGCGGGCTGCGGCATGCCCGTTGAACCCGAAATCGCTTCGGCTGTGTCGGAGGCGGCGCAGGCGTTCGAGGCGGCGGGTGCGCACATCATTCCGGTGAAGCCCTTTCTGACGCCTGAAATGCTCGACGGACTTGATCGTTTCTGGCGAACCCGTTTCCTTGACGAGACGCACACCCTGCCGCCTGAGCGCTATGCCCTGATCCTTCCCTATATCCGCCAATGGGTTGAAGCGGCGCGCGGCTATGATGGCCTCACTGTCTATCGCGGCTTTGATCAGATCATCCGGATGCAGGACACCGGCATACGTGCGATGCAGGGCTTTGACTTCATGCTCTCTCCGACCGCTCCTGTACCGGCGTTTGCCGCTGAGCTTGCAAGCCCGCTTCATGATCCGGCACGGCCATTCGAACATATCGGCTTCACCGTTGCCTATAACATGACCGAACAACCCGCGGCTGCGATCAACTGTGGGTATACCAATGATGGCTTGCCAATAGGCCTGCAGATTATTGGACGGCGCTTCGATGATCTGGGCGTGTTGCGCCTCGCCAGGGCCTATGAGGAATTGCGTCCGGCCCAGCGGCCTTGGCCGACTCCCTGGATGGCCTGAATCCGGAAAAGCCGCGACCGTTCCCTTTCAAGGCGGTTGCGAACGATGGCCGGCGTCCTATGGTGAGCAGCCGAGAATGCTGACAGGGTCTGGCTGATCGAATTCTAAAAAGGGGAAACGCGTGACAGTTGCAACTTTGGACGTTGGCGAAGACAGGGCCGCCGATCAACTCAGCCGCTCGCTCAAATCGCGCCATGTCTCGATGATAACGTTTGGCGGGATCATCGGAGCCGGGCTTTTTGTCGGATCATCGACTGCGATCAGCACCATAGGGCCAGCCGCCGTCGTGAGTTACGCAATCGCAGGATTTCTCGTCCTGCTGGTGATGCGAATGATTTCGGAAATGGCGATGGCCATACCCGGTGTTCAGACCTTTCCGGACTTTGCCCGCCAAGGCGTCGGGAATTGGGCGGGCTTTCTGGTTGGCTGGCTCTACTGGTATTTCTGGGTGGTCGTGATCGCTATTGAAGCA
>JANLST010000373.1:0-9151 GCA_031362505.1 Sphingomonadales bacterium | reverse complement strand
CCACAAACCGTCCCGTTTGAGCATCCGGACATAGCCATTGCGCGAACACCGTGCGACATGCCAGCTCCCGCGAAGTAACCCCCAAAGACGAGGCCAATAGTGGCCATACAGATCGTTGTAGAGATCGAAGGCCACATTTTTGTGTTCGGTTTCCTCCACCATGTGCCAAAGGATCAATGAAGAGACTGACGGGTCAGCATTTTTGAAAAGTTCGCCTCGCTGCTTGATCAACCATTCAGTCAAACCCATCGTCATCGTTTCAAACCCGGCCGAATAGGCCAGGCGCCAACGCAGGGTTCTGGATTGGAAGCCTCTATAATCAGCCTCCATCTCCGCCTCGACCTCCGACAGGTCAGGATAATGGCGTTTCAATATCTCGTTGTAGCGCCGATGGTTTTGAAAATGCTTGCCCTCTTGTGCCATGAAACCATGCACATCGTCCTTCAATTCCCGGTTGCTGGCATGTTTCAATGCTTCCTTGACGGTCTTGATCAGAAAGGGTTCGAGATAGGGCATCGTCAATGATGCGCCGTTGGCCATATGGCTCCATTCGTGCTTGTCGGGATGCCACACCGGATTGATCGACTCTTCAAATGTGAAGGGGATTGCTCGCACAATGATGGGTTGATGGACCGGTTTCTCCTGAGTCGTTTTCATGATGCGTCCTTCAGGGATTTATAGTGCTGCCAGCAGCCCCATGCGAACAAGGCAAAACCGATATGCACCGCGACGATCGGCGGCCAGCCGAAAAGATAGATGATGTTGTTGATCGTGATGTCACCGGGGAATGGGCCGCCACCAAATTCGAGTCCTCGTGTGCTGAATATGGCATTTGCGATCGCCGGCAATGTAAACAGCCAGGCAAATGTCAGCGATGACCAGAAAAGCCAGGTCTGCCCTTTCGGGCCGAGCCGCACAAAGGGCGCAGCGGCGGCAAAGCCTATAAGAACAAGACCGTTTGTAATCCCTTCCATGTGAGCCATATTCCAGGCGCGGCGGTCCCCACCGATATGCACCGGAATGTCTCTTACGATCGGCCATAGATCAATGGCGCCAAGCAGAAAGAAAAAATAAACCCAGCCCGCCAGTGCCGATGTAATCAATAGAGCGACACCATTGAGCACGAGCAGGGTTCGTCGTTTTTCGCTCAACATCCTTGTCTCTCCATGATTCTTATCGGAACCGAATTGGATCGTTTGGCAATCGCGTTTGAATACAATTGGCCGAGCGCCTTGGTACACCAACCAGCTCATTCATTTTCATATCTGATTCCCTCCCACAGGGCGAGTCGGCATCCCAAACCCCAGCAATCTCTGCCCCATCGACTTCGCCGCCGGGTCGAGCCGTTGGCTGGCGTTGATGCCGCCGGGGAGGGCACCATCGAGCACGATGTTGATCGCGTGGATGCCGGGGACATCGTATATTGAAACCTCAAAACCGCCAAGATCGCCGAACCATTGCTTGATCGCTTCGGGAGTGAGTGAGGCACGCAAGACTGGCAGATGTTCGGGCTGGCGAGCGATGACAGCAATGTTGATCGTCTCACCCTTTTCGCCGCTTCGTGTATACGCCAGATCGCCCACTCGTGCATGTTGTGAAACGCTGCTTTCGCCCGATGGGACAGCGGGTCGGATAATCATCTCGGGCGTGAACCCTGACACTTGAGAACCCGCAAACCCCACGCCGTCCACCGTCGCCTGCACCTCTGCCTTGGGGGTCAGGAACGATACCAGCCCCATGCACGGTTGCACCTGCGCGCCGAAGGAGACACTCGTTCCCGGCGCCATTGCCGAGATCGCCGCAAACTGTTCGCGAACAAACATGCCGGCCGCGATCGGATCGTCATGTTCAACGACAAGTTTGGCAACGACCTCCTCACCACCGCCGATCAGCACAAGCTCGGTCCGTCTCCAATCAGTCATGCCGCGCCCGCGCAGCATCTGGCTGCCGCGCTCAAACAGCGCAGCCGCCTGTTTGCGGGCCTTCTCCGGCGCTGCGGGGCCAATAATCGGCTGATAGGCAATACCGCGCCAGCCATCATCATAGGTGGCGCAGACTTTGAGTGTATCCGTTGGCGGATAGCCGGTTGCGCCGCTCACGCGGACCCTGTCGGGCCCGATTTGCTCAAGTATCACGGTCGAGAAATCGACCGTGACATCAGGCACGAAATAGGCCTGCGGATCGCCGACTTCATAGAGCATCTGCTCCGCCACTGTCCCGACACTGACGAGGCCGCCCGTGCCTTCCGGCTTGCTGATAGTGCAACTGCCATCCCCGAAACATTCAGCAATGGGCGAGCCAATATCCGCCCAGCCTTCAACATCGCGCCAGTCGGTAAAAGTCCCGCCCGTGACCTGCGCGCCACATTCGATCAAATGTCCAACGACCGTGCCTCCCGCGAGCTGGGCAAAGCCGGTCTCCTGCCAGCCAAATTCGTGGATCAAAGCTCCCAGCGCCAGCGCGCTATCAACGACCCGCCCGGTGATGACGATATCTGCTCCCTGCGCCAATGCTGCAGCAATTGGGAACGCGCCGAGATAGGCATTGACGCTGGTCAGACCCTTGGAAAGGTTGGGAAAGTCCCGGCCCATCAGGTCATCGCCGGCGATGCATGAGACCTTCAAATCCAACCCCGATGCTGCAATTTTGCTGCGCAGCATTTTTACGAGGCCGGCCGGGTTCACTCCGCCTGCATTGGCGACAATCTTGATCTTCCGATCCACCAGTTGCGCGAGAAACGGCCCGATATGCACGTCCATGAAGTCAGTCGGAAAACCGCTTTCCGGATCGGCAGCGCGCATTCGCCCAAACAGCCCCATCGCCCCTTCGGCAAGATAATCCAGAATGATGTAATCAATGCCAGAGGCGATGAGCTGCGGTATAGCCATTGCGCTATCGATAAAGAAGGCGCTGCCTCCGCCGATGCGAACCGTTTCAGGCAAAGTTGAACTGGCTCGTGATCAGCACGTCGATCCGGTCAAAATCGATGAAGCGGCCGCAACTGTCCATCATTGTCGCCAGATTGGCATCGAACTTTGCTTGATCGCCAACGGCATCGAAGAAGACGAACGGATCCGTGAGCGCTTCAATCGGGAAGCATTCTTCGACAAATCCGGCAAACGGCGGCGCATCGTCGGTCAGCGCACGGACGATGAGGTTCTGGATGTATTCAAAGTTGCTCTGTGTCTCGATCGCCACCTTGGTGTGATGGCCCTGCCAGACGGTGCGCCATTCATCATGCGTCAGCCGCGGCGGCAGGCCGAGAAAGGCAAGTTGGGAAAAACCCGCAGTACGCTCGCCGAGATTGGCCGGATTGTTTATGTTCGCAATGATCGTGGATTCCGCCACGAGCCATGCTGCATAACGCGTGCTGAAGTGTCCGAGCGCCGCATGTACAGCGTCGAGATAAGGCGCGTAAGTCGTCGGCACCCAGAACTGCGCGACGGCATCCATTTGCGGCCGCGTGTTGACCTGCCGCAGCGCCGCCCCGGGCATGACCGTGTCATCCTGCAGGTTGAGACGAATTTGTGTCGCGCCTGCCGCCGAAAGCGCGCCCGGAAGTTCCCGCAGCAGTTGCGCATTCTCTCCGCCCCAAAGCGCACAGATGATCTTTTCCATAGCCCGTGTCCTTTAGGCGAAATAGGCCTGCCCGCCATCGAGCGGAATCGTGGCTCCCGTCAGATAATGCATCTCCGGCGCACAGAGAGCCAGCACAGCCGCTCCGATGTCTTCCTCGCATTTGCCAACATGCCCGAGCGGAATCGTCTTGAAAAATGCTTTCGCCTCTTCCGGGTTGTTGGCGATCCACCATTTCATCCCGGGCGATTCTGCATGTGGCGCGATATTGAGCACACGGATATTGTCACCGCCCCATTCAGCAGCCGCCGCACGCGTCAGCGATCCAATCGCTTGCTTGACCGCCGCATAAGCCCCGTAGCCGGTCATGTCCCACCGGATCATCGCCGAAGAAACCAGATTGAAGATCACTCCACCTCCCCGCGCAACAAGATGCGGACGCGCCGCCTTCATGAGGCGCAGGGTTGCAAGAGGGCCAGACTCGAAACCAGCGACAAAGGCTTCGTCGCTAACGTCCGCGAGCACCCCAAGCGGCACCTCCTGCGCATTGTTGACGAGAATATCGAGCCCTCCGAATTGGGCAACTGTGTCTGCCACTATTCGCGCGACATCTTCGGTCGACTTCACATTGCATGTCATGGGCCTCGCAATACCGCCTCGTTCGGCAATAAGGCGGCACGTTTCCTCCAGCTTTTCCGGCGACCGTCCGGTGACGACGACGCTGGCTCCCGCCTTGGCCATCGCCATTGCTATGCCCTGCCCCACGCCTTGCCCCGCCCCAGTGATCAGAGCAATCTTGTTATTCAGGTTGGTCATGGTCGGTGAATCTCCATATTCGTAATATATATTGCCTCTTTTTACGCAACACGTTGACAAAATACCATATCAAACGGCAAATGCGTCAAAACTATTGCCCAATAACTGACGACTATCACAGGAGCAGTCCCATGACCCAGAATTTCTCCGGACAAGTCGCAATCGTGACCGGTGGCAGCGACGGCATTGGTCGGTCAACAGCGCGCCTCCTTGCGGAGCGCGGCGCAATTGTCGTCATTTGTGCCCGCCGTCCGGAAAAGCTGGAAGAAGCCCGTTCCGAGATTGCACGTGTCGGAACGGTTGAGGCCTTTCAGCTGGATGTGACAGACGATGAGGCCTTTACGGCGTTGGTTGAAGACGTGGCTGCGCGTCATGGTCGGCTCGACATGATGGTCAACAATGCGATGTCGGTCCACTATGCGCCAATTTTGCGTCTGACATTGGAGCATTGGCGCAAGGATTTCGCCGTAAACGCTGATGCCGTGTTCGTGGGCACAAAGGCGGCAATGAAGGTAATGATGGCAGCCGGCAGGGGCTCGATCGTCAACATTTCATCGTCATGTGGTATCCGCGCCGCACCAATGATGTCGAGCTATTCCGCATCAAAAGCCGCCTTGATCCAGTTTACAGCGGTTGCCGCAATGGAAGCTGCGCGAAGCGGCGTCCGCGTCAATGCAATCGTGCCTGGCCAAGTACAGACTGCAGGCAATGAGGACTTCGCAGCCAAGGCACCGGAAATAGCGTCCAAGACCATGGATGCCATCCCGATGGGGCGCGGTGGCGAACCCGACGAACTTGCCGAAGCGATCCTCTTCATGCTTTCTGACGCCGCCAGCTATATAACGGGGACCGCGTTGCCCGTGGATGGAGGCAAGGCAGCCCAACTCTATTTGCCTTCGTGACGCCAATATCTGGCAAGAATGGAATGTACTTATGAAAATTCTGGTTGTGGGTGGCACAGGTGCGCTCGGTGGGCATGCGGCTATCCACCTGTCCGAAAAGGGCCATGATGTAACGGTTGCCGGGCGCACGGCTGCCCATCCCGCCACGCCGATGGCAAACATGCCGTTTCTGGGAGGCGACTATATCGCAGGCGATTACACGCCGGACAGGTTGGGTGGCTATGATTGGGTGGTTTTTGCTGCGGGCAACGATCCTCGCCATGTCCCTCCTGGAAGCGATTTCGTGGAATTCCTGCACAAGGCCAATCATGTCGCGGTGCCTGCGTTCTTTGCAGCTTGTCGTGACGCGGGAGTAAAGCGTGCCGTTCAGCTTGGGAGCTATTATCATCAGGCTGCTCCCGCGTTGGTCAGCGCCAATCGGTACATCCAGTCGCGCAAGGCGGCATGTGAAGGGGCACGGGCTGAAGCTGCCCCGGGTTTCGACGTCGTCAGCGTCAATGCACCATTCATGGTCGGCAGTGTGCCCGGCCTGCCGAGCATGATCTTCGAACCCTATGTTCGCTGGGCGAAAGGTGAAATCCCGGTGCCCAACTTTGGCCCGGCAGGAGGCACCAACTTCATGTCATTCCGTTCGCTTTCACAGGCGATCGAGGGCGCTCTTGAACGCGGGGTATCCGGCAAGGCCTATCTTGTCGGGGATGAAAACCTTAGCTTCGCCGAATACTTCCAGCTCTTCTTCAAAGCGGCAGGAAACCCTGCACCCGTTGAGGAGCGCGATGAGGAACACCCGATGCTCCCGGATATTGCCATCCCGCAGGGGCGGGGCAACTGGGTGCGTGTGAACCCGGATCCTTTGGAAGCCGCGTTGCTTGGTTATGAGCGTCACGACGTCGCCAATGCTGTTGCTGACGTCGTTGCACAATTTGGAGGGGCCGCTTGATGGACGGATTGCGCATCGCTGGCGGTGTTGCTGTCATTACCGGGGCAGGCAGTGGAATTGGAGCCGGGCTCGCCCGGCACGCGTCTTCACTGGGGATGCAGGTTGTTCTTGCCGATGTTGACCAGAAGGCATTGGCAACCACACGCGCAACACTGGCTGGCGACGCGATCATCGTCGCGGCGGATGTGCGCGACGCGACAGAGGTCGAAGCACTGGCAGCGCAGGCCTATGCGGCATTCGGCCAAGTTGATCTTCTGTTCAACAATGCAGGCGTGCTTTCAACCGGCCTGAGCTGGGAAATCCCGGCGGATGTCTGGCAGCGCTCGTTGGACGTCAATATTGGCGGCGTCGTGAATTGCTTGCGCGCGTTCGTTCCGCGCCTTCTTGCCGCGAACCGACCCGCTCGCATTATAAACACGGCGTCCGTCGGCGGCTTCTTGCCCAGCCCACTCATGTCGCCTTACTCCGCAACCAAGTTTGCAATGGTCGGACTGACCGAAGCACTGGCCGGCGAATTGGCGATGCTCAAGAGCCCGATCGGCGTCTCGCTGCTTGCGCCAGGGCCAGTCAAATCGGAAATATTCCGCGAGCCACCACCCGACGCATCGAAAAGATTTGTTGGTGCCATGCTTGAAATGCTTGGCGATAACGGCCTGACTCCCGACGAGTTTGCGCCGCTCGTATTCGAAGCCGTCATTCGGGGTGACTATTGGATTTTCCCGCAACCCGATAGGTTTGATGAAAGATTTGCGGCGAGAAACGAAATGATCATACAGCGTCAGGCGCCAACATTTTATTCGAACAAAGCTGACGATTAGGGAGCAATGCCAAATGGCTTGGGACAAGCAGGTTGACGTTCTGGTCGTGGGTTCCGGGGCCGGGGGAATGCTCTCGGCGCTGGTCGCGGCGAACAATCATGCGGACGTGTTGATCGTGGAAAAGGAGCCGCTTTGGGGCGGCACGTCTGCCACGTCTGGCGCAGGGATCTGGATTCCCGCAAGCGATCAGGCCGCAGCCGCCGGCTTCAAGGACAAGGTTTCAGACGCGTTCAAATATGTCCGCAAGCTTTCGGCCAAGAATGTGCCCGACGCGAACATTCGGGCCTATGTTGAAAACGCCGCGCCCATGCTGCGTTGGCTGGGCGCGCATACAGAGATTGATTATCACGCGTTTCCCTATCCGGATTATCATGCCGAAAACCCAGGCGGCAGCCCAACCGGCTATCGGACACATATGCCCTCTCCGATTGACGGGAGGAAGCTTGGCAAGGATGTCGAAACCCTGCGCTTTGCCTCTCCTGCAGCCAGCCTGTTCGGATATCTGAACTGGCATTTCGATGAGACCTACATCATCCTGTTCCGCGCGCCGGGATGGTGGTGGCATCTGACAAAGAGCCTTGCCCGCTATTGGCTCGATTGGCCTTTTCGTTTCAAATCCGCAAAGGATCGGCGGCTGACGTTGGGCAACGCGCTTGCAGGCGGCTTGCGGCTCGCGCTCAAGGAGCGCGGGGTTCCGCTTTGGCTTGAAACCCCTATGATCGATCTCGTCCGCGAAAAGGGCAAGGTGACCGGCGCGATTGTTCGTCAAAAGGGCCGGGAAATTCGGATCCGCGCCAAGAAAGGCGTGGTGCTTGCAGCGGGCGGTTTCGACAAGAATCAGGCGATGCGCGATGCTTTCGCTCCCGCTTATCCCAGCGCCCTTATGAGTGGCGGGACATCTGGCAACACTGGAGATTCTATTCGCGCCGGGATGGCTGCCGGCGCCGATACCATGAATATGCAATCGGCCTGGGCCGCGCCCGTTTTCCATGTGCCTGGTGAAGATCGCGGCAGACTTTGCACGATCGAACGCGCACTCCCCGGATGCATCATGGTCAATCAGGATGGCAAGCGGTATCTGAACGAAGCGGCATCCTATCATATCGTTGGCCAACAAATGGCAGCAGCACATCTCAAACACGGCAACAGCAACCCTAGCTGGATGATTTTCGATCACAGTTTCCGTCACAAATATCCAATGGGGCCCTTGCTGCCGTTGGTGCCGGATTGGCTTCAGGATGGGCAGGTAAAATCGATCATGCGCAAAGGGCGGACGATTGAAGACCTTGCAACCAGCATAGGCGTCGATCCCGTCGCGCTGTCCGGCACGGTTCGGCGTTTCAATGAATTTGCCGAAAAGGGCGAGGATCCGGATTTTCAGCGTGGGCAGGCGGCCTATGACAAAATGTATGGCGATCCGCGGGTTTCCCCCAATCCGTGTCTTGCCCCAATTGTCAAAGGCCCATTCTACGCCTTTCCCATCCACCCTGGAGACATTGGCACCAATGGCGGCCTCATGACCGATGATTCGGCGCGCGTGATCGACACAAAGGGAAACCAAATTCCCGGTCTCTATGCCATAGGCAACAACGCCGCATCAGCGATGGGCGAAAGCTACCCTGGTGCAGGTGTCACGATCGGCCCGGCGCTCACCTTTGGCTATATCGCGGCACGTCACATCACCGGAGCGAATGACTGATCGCAGACTGGCCCGGGCGGATTTCTTCAAGGTTCGCTTAGGCCGTTGCCTTCAATACCGGAACAGAATCGTGGCTCCATAGGTTCGTGGTTCGCCGAATTCGGAAACCGTCGTTGCCCCTGAAAACGCGAACGAACCAAAATTGACCGAGCGATATTCCTTGTCAAAGATGTTCTTGCCCCAGAAGCGAAGCGAGAGTTCACGATTGTCGCCCAGGTTTCGCGTCAGCGTCATGGTCGCATCGACGAGTGCTTTTCCAGCGATGGTGCGATTATCAAGCACGTTCGTCGAGGTTTCGACCGAGCTTTGGTAGCTCAGGTTTGAGTGGAAGCCGATTGCCCAATCATCATTCAGATCGCGGTTGTAATCGACATTTACATTGAACGAGGATTTTGGTGCC
>JANLST010000282.1:0-2940 GCA_031362505.1 Sphingomonadales bacterium | reverse complement strand
GGTTAGGCGGCTCGACGTGTCGTTTCTGAAAGCCACGCCCGTGCCTGGCGCTGGGCCTCGGCGATTTCGCGCGCTGTCATGTCCTCGGCGATTTCTGCACGGCATTCCTGCCCGCGTTCGCTGCCGTTCAGGGCAGCCAGATTGAACCATTTATGCGCTTGGATCAGATCGACCTCAACGCCGGCGCTCCCCGAAGAATAAGCGATACCCAGATCGTAGAACGCGCGAGCATCCCCGCGCGCGGCATCCGCCAACCTGCTTTCGATCAGGAAATTGGCACTCAAAAAACTGCTAGCCATCCGAAACCCCCTTTTACCTACCTGTTGAAAGGGGTTGTCGACCGACTATGGTCAACAAATGGTTAACGGGCCCGTTAGTTTTTTAGCGGGCCGCCCGGTATCACCGGTAAATTGTCTATCAAGCGGGTTTTGCCCATCCGCACAGCCGCCACCAAACGCCCTTCCCGATCAAGTCTGTCAAGAGGCTCAAGCGTCGCAGCGTCGACCAGCATGAGGTAATCGATACCGCTAAACCCTGCGGATCGGACCTGCATTTCTGCCTCAGCAAGCGCGGCGGAAATACCTCCACCGCCCGCGATTGCCTTTGCAGCCCGAATCAGGGCTTTTGGGAATTCCGGCGCGGCCTTCCGCTCGTCAGAAGAAAGATAGGCATTGCGCGAGGAGAACGCCAACCCGTCCTTATCGCGCCAGGTTTGCATGCCGACAATTTCGACGTCCATATCGAGATCGCGCACGAGGCGGCGGATAATCACAAGTTGCTGCCAGTCCTTTTCGCCAAAAACCGCGATATCGGGCCGAACCTGGTTCAAGAGTTTGGCCACGACCGTCGCGACACCGTCAAAATGCCCTGGGCGTGCGGCACCGCACAGCCTCTCTCCCAGCGCCTCAACAAAAACATTTGTCGCAAATCCGGGCGGATAGACTTCTGAAACCGACGGCATCCACACTGCCGTGACTCCCGCTTCGGCCAGCCGTGCGGCATCTGCCTTTTCGGATCGCGGATATTGAGCCAGATCCTCATTCGGCCCGAATTGCCTCGGGTTTACAAAGATCGAGACAATCACATGGTCAGCCTGGCGCTTGGCCAGTTCGACCAGGGCCATGTGCCCTGCATGCAGCGCCCCCATGGTGGGAACCAGCGCGAGGCTTTGCCGGTCATTCCGTATCAATTTGGTGCGCTCGCGCAGAGCTTGAAGGTGACGGATGATTTGCACGGGCCAGACTGCTCCGATAAGGGGGCTCGTGCGCTCCATTGACGGGCGCTGGCCAATGAATCAAGTAGTAGAACCGGGGTACCAATGGCGCAGAACACGCATGTTATAGTCTTCGCCAACGAAAAAGGTGGAACAGGCAAATCGACCACTGCAGTCCATACTGCCGTCGCGTTGACAGGCATGGGCCATCGGGTGGCGGCAATAGACCTCGACACGCGCCAGAAAACAATGACGAGATATCTCGACAATCGTGAAGCGACTCGGCGGCGGCGGCAGATCGAATTGCCATCGCCTCGCCATGTCACTCTCGACCTGCTTACTGCTGCTGGTCTGGATCAGGAAATGGCGCGGGTTGGCGGCGATGCCGATTTCATCGTGATTGACACACCGGGACGGGATGATCCGGTTTCGCGTGCCGCAATCGCTCGGGCCGATACGATCGTCACACCGATCAACGACAGTTTCGTCGATCTTGACCTGATCGGTCAGGTTGATGCAGAAACTTTCCGCGTCAAACGCCCAAGCTTTTATGCCGAACTGATTTGGGAATTGCGCAAGGAGCGCGCCCGCGTCGATGGCACGACCGTTGACTGGATCGTGCTGCGCAACCGGCTGCAACATATCGACGCGCACAATATGCGCCGTGTGGGCAAGGCGTTGGTCGAACTGTCGAAGCGCGTCGGCTTTCGCACCATTTCCGGCCTTGGCGAACGCGTAATTTACCGTGAACTGTTTCCAAAGGGGCTGACCTTGCTTGACGTCGAGGCCATTGGCGGGATCGGGCTCAGTCATATTGCTGCGCGACAGGAGTTGCGCGAACTGGTTGCCGGGCTTGCCCTCCCGGTCCGCGAGACCGACCAACCTGAGCTCGCTTTCGCATGAAGTTCCTGCTCTTTGTTGCGCTGCTCTTTGCAATATATGTTCTTGCCAAACGCGCCTTCGCATCCGGGAGCACCATGACAGTTACCGACGCTGCAAAATTGCTGGATGTCGCCCTTGATGCCGATCCGGCGCTAATCATAGAAGCCCACAAGCGTTTGATTGCAAAAGTTCATCCCGATGTGGGTGGGACCTCGCAACTGGCCGCTCAGGTCAATCAGGCACGCGATACACTGCTTCGTAACAATTCCAATTGATAGGCACTTGTCATGTCTCATAATTTCGATCCCGTCGCGCTGCGCGAATATGATATTCGCGGCATTGTCGGCAAAACACTCGGCGAAGCCGATGCCTATGCCATCGGCCGCACCTTCGGCACCCTCATTGTCCGGGGGGGCGGGAAATGTGTGGCGGTCGGCTATGACGGTCGCCTCTCTTCGCCGATGCTCGAAGCCGCGCTGATCAAAGGCCTGACCGAAAGCGGCGCGGATGTGGTGCGCGTCGGCCTCGGGCCAACGCCGATGCTCTATTACGCGGAGGCCGTGCTTGACGGCGTCGATGGCGGAATCCAGATCACCGGGAGTCATAATCCTGCGGATTACAACGGTTTCAAGATGGTGCAGGCGCACGGGCCCTTTTACGGCGAAGACATCCAGCGACTTGGTGCAATGGCGGCTGCGGGAGGCTGGGAAAGCGGCAACGGAACGGTCAGCAACCATGACATTGAAGATGCCTATGTCGCGCGCCTCGCCCGTGACTATCCCGGCCGCGCCTTCCGCATCGGTTGGGACGCAGGCAACGGCGCAGCCGGGCGGGTGATCGAGAAA
>JANLST010000270.1:0-9118 GCA_031362505.1 Sphingomonadales bacterium | reverse complement strand
CAAATGCCCTAGGCCGAATAATAGGGCCGCGATGAGCGTCCCGGTCCAGAGCGCATGCGTCCGCCCAAGTCCAAGCTTAAGCGCAGCCAGTGCCACTCCGGACATAACACCCCACCGCGCAAGCAACTCTTCTGCCACGCCGCCATAAAGGAGCTTAGAAATGAGTGGCGGCTGGAAAGCGAGCATGCGCTCAATCTGCTTCGGACCATTGGCGCCAGCAAAGATCGTCTGTGTAAGTAGCCCATACGCAAGAAGGATGACCGCGACTATCAAACCCCCCAGAAGCGCAGGTTCGATCGATTTGCGCACCACGCCTTTGAGCGGCGCGCGAGACAACACGGCCTGAAGTACCGGTGCCGCAAGGCCCATTTTGGGAGCCGCCCAACACCCGAGCGCGGTTGCGCCAAGGACAAGCACCATCGGCTGGATCAAAAGCGCGACACGCGGCAGCGCAATTTTTGCTTCTGGCGGGATCAAAGTTTCGAGTTCAGCAAGCCCGAGCGACGAAACACCGACCACACCCATGGCAGAGAGAATGAGGCAGAGCTTGTTCAAATCCGGACCCTTTCCCTCTGCCCGTTTGAAAGCAGCGTGCAGGAACCACAATTTGCTTTAGCACCCAAGGCCCGCACCTTGCTACTGCAATCCCCGCACCGCCTCGACGGCCGCTGTTTCGCGGACGGACAATTTGTCAGAGAATGGTTTGCGCTATACCGCGAAAAGGACTTCCAGCCGGCACTCGCGCTGTTCCTTGCCGCCGCCAAGCAAGATCCGGGTGATCCGCGCGCCTATGCCTATCTTGCCGGGACCTATGACTGGCTCGGCATGAGCGTCGAATCTCGCATGGCTGCGGACACCGCCCGGCGGATCGATCCGGATGCGCTCGCCATTGTGCAGTTTGCGTTTGGAGGCTCGTAAGACATCCACTGGAGACCTGCGGTTCTTGGGAAGATTGGTGGAGCCTAGCGGGATCGAACCGCTGACCTCTACACTGCCAGTGTAGCGCTCTCCCAGCTGAGCTAAGGCCCCATCGGAGGCAGCGCCTTAATCGCGCGCTGCCCCAAAATCAAGAAATCAAGCGATCAGGTGTCGACTGAAGGTTCGCCGGTATCGACGCCCAGATCGTCATCGCCACCAAGATCGACTTCATCGTCGGGAGACACTTCAGCGTCCTCGTCAACATCAATATCCAGATCGTCAGCCAGATCGGTATCGACCTTTTCAGGGTCGGCCTTCTTGGCTTCCTCAAACGGCATAGGCTGTTTGGATTTGAGGACAGGTTCGGGGTTCCAGGCATTGCCACAGGCGATGCAGGAAACCGGTTCGTCTTTCGTCATATCGTAGAAACGCACGCCACATTTCGGGCAAGTACGCTTCGTGCCCCATTCAGGCTTCACCATGAGCCTCAAAACCTTTCAACAGAATCAGAAACACCGGGATGCACCCCGGCGAGCGGCGCGCCTTGCCATAGCGCAACGCCGCTGTCAAAAGCCGCGACCATGCCAATCCCAAAGTCTTTCTCGCCGGGCGGCCCGCTTCGGGGCGTCATCAAGGTTCCGGGCGACAAGTCCATCTCGCACCGTTCGCTGATGCTCTCCGCGCTCGCCATCGGCGAAAGCGTGATCGAGGGCCTGCTCGAGGGTGAGGACGTTCATGCCACCGCCGCCGCAATGCGAGCGATGGGGGCCGAAGTCGACCGTGGCGCAGACGGTATCTGGCGTGTTTATGGCGTTGGCGTGGGCGGACTGCTCCAGCCCGAGGGCGCGCTCGACATGGGCAATTCTGGCACCTCGACCCGGCTGCTGATGGGGCTGGTGGCGAGTCATGCGATCACCGCGACCTTCATCGGTGATGGCTCGCTTTCAAAGCGCCCGATGGGCCGCGTCAGCAATCCGCTGTCACTGATGGGGGCGTCGTTTACGGCCAGCCCGGGTGCCAATGGCGCGCAATGCCTGCCAATGATGGTGCGCGGCACCTGCCCGGCTGTGCCGATCAGCTATACGCTCCCGATGGCCTCGGCGCAGGTGAAATCGGCCGTGCTCCTCGCAGGCCTCAATACGCCGGGAATCACCCGCGTGATCGAACCCGTCCCGACGCGCGACCATAGCGAGCGGATGCTGAAAGGCTTTGGTGCCGATCTCTTGGTTGAAACCGATGCGGCGGGCGTGCGGACCATTTCCATCCGGGGTGAGGTCGATCTTCACCCCCAGCACATCGTCGTGCCGGGAGATCCCTCATCCGCGGCCTTCCCCGTCGTCGCCGCGCTGATCACGCCGGGATCGGAAATCACCGTGACCAATGTCGGCATGAACCCGACCCGCGCGGGGCTGTTCGATGTGCTGCTTCAGATGGGTGCAGACCTGAGTTTCAGCAATCGCCGCGAAGTGGGCGAAGAGCCGGTGGCAGACATCACTGCACGGCACAGCATTCTCCGCGGGATCGACATCCCGCCAGACGTCGCGCCAAGCATGATCGATGAATTTCCGATCCTGTTTGTCGCTGCCGCAATGGCCGAAGGCATGACCCGCGCGTCGGGCCTAGAGGAACTGCGCGTCAAGGAGTCTGACCGGCTGTCGCTGATGGCCAACGGCCTCGCGCGGATCGGGGTGACGGTTGAGGAAGCAGAAGACGGGCTGACGATCCACGGCAGCGGCGGGGCGCCCCTTGCCGGAGCCAACACCCCACCGTTGATCGAGGCCGCCCTTGATCACCGCATCGCGATGAGCTTTGCCGTGGCGGGCCTTGCCACCAAAGGCGGGCTGATCGTCGACGATATGAGCCCCGTCGCAACCAGCTTTCCGGGCTTTGAGGCGATGCTCGAACAGCTTGGCGCACGGGCATGAACGGCACCCTTGCCGATGCTATCGGCATCTGCGGCAGCACCCTGTTCATCGGCGCGTTTCTTTATGCCAACCGGGCCAAGGAAATGGACAAGCTGCTGTTCAACGCCGTCAATCTGGTCGGCGCCATCTTGTTGCTGATTTCGCTGGCCGTGCACTTCAACCTGGCCGCGTTCATTCTTGAATTGGCATGGGCAGTGATCGCGCTGGCGGGGCTGGTTTCGGCGCTTAGGGCGCGAAGGTCATAACAGGGATTTTATCGGGACACCAGGGGACGCCCTACCCCCGGCCCTTAGGCGGCAGATCCCATAGCGTGCGCCCATAATATTCCGCAGCCTCTTCCCAAACCAGAGAGACGTGGGTGATGCCAACATCGATGTCGCGCTTGAAGCGCTGGATCGGGTTGGCGAGGTAGACCGAGGTCGCGCCGGCCATCAGCGACAGGTTGCTGGCCGCCTTGCCCATCAGTCGGGCCACATAGGCGGCGTCACGATGCGAGGCCAAGGCGTCGATGGGCGTGGGCGCAGCGCCCGCTTCGGCCCATCGGTTCAACTCTTCCATGCGGTGACGCATGATCAGTTCGGCGGCGTGTATGTCGGTCAGCGCCTCGGTTAGCTTGATCTGGTTGGCGACCCGCTCGACCTGCATTTCACCGGTGAACAGGCCCTTCTTGCCAATCAATGTCTTGCGCACGGCCTCGGCCATGCCCGCCGCCATGCCGACCAGCGCCGCAGGGATGCCCCACACGGCTGGCCAGGCGAAGGGCAAACGGCCCATGGGAATGCCAAGCGCCTTGCCGCCCGGTGTCGTACCCATGACGATGTCCATGCCTGACACACGACGATGCGTCGGCACGAACACATTGTCGAGGATCAGATCCTTGCTGCCTGTGCCGCAGAGGCCTGACACAAACCAGTCGTCCTCGATGCTGACATCGCTGCGCGGGATCAGCATCCAGTCAAAACAGGTCGGGCTGGGCTTCATGATGAGGAACCAATCGGCGAAGTCGCAGCCGCTGGAGAATTTCCACCGACCCGTCAGGCGGGCGCCGCCCTCGACTTCCTCCATCTGGCTCTTGGGGGCGAACGAGACAGTAGAACATAGCCGGTCGTCGCTTCCGGCCCAGTATTCTTCCTGCGCCTGAATGGGAAAGAGACTCACTTGCCAGTTATGGATCACGAACAAATTGGTTACCCAGCCGCTCGATCCGCATGCGGACGCAATGGTCCGGATCACTTCGACAGCAGTGTCCGGGGCCAACTCATAGCCGCCGAACCGCTTGGGCTGGAGAATTTTTGGCAAGCCAGCGGCCCGGAACTCCCGCACGGTCTCGTCAGACAATCGGCGGTTCTTCTCGGCATCCGCCGAACGCTCTTGCAGCGCCGGCAGCATCGCCTCTGCGCGAGCGATCATTTCCGCCTTGGTGGGCACAGTCAATTGAACCCTCGGTGTCCCGACTTCGATGTTCATGTCCGCATCCTTCCCAGAATAAGGCGACCAGATCGCGCCACTCGGGTCAAGCTTACCAAAGACCATCCAGTCCGAACATTGCGACAAATGTTAGGGCAATGGACGGCGCATAATCCTGACCTCGGCTACGCCTTTGCGGAAAAGCCATAGATGATTTTTTCCCACTATTGCCAAGCTTTCCACGCGCGATCCGTTCGGGTTGCGCGCTCACGAAAGATCATCGCGGTTAAAAGGCAATCAACGACGAATATGTCCAGAAATTGTAATCATTCCTTGGCAAGCGGGTCGTCAACACCAATGCGGGGCAAAGAGTTTGGAATACGACAAGGCCATTCGGTTGAAATTTGCAGGGCTTTTAGTCACTCTTGTCGCGCTGAGTTTTTGGGGCCTTTGGAACCTCATGCTCGTTGAATAGACCATCACCGATCAATGAGCCGGTTTCAACACCGGTCGGCGGGTTTGTTGTGGGGAGCTGACTGTCCGCTTTTGGGTGCAGGCATGGGAAAAGCGGACATAGGCCTTTTGGCGATGTTCGGCCTATCGTCGACAGTCCGCTTTTTTGCGTTAAACATTTGCAAAGTGGGCGCGGGGCACCGGTATCGACGGGTCGAATCCATTCCGCACCGTGACTGCTATTACTGGCACACCAGCCGCTGATCTTTGGAAAGGATTGCAATTGATTGCAAATCGAGGCGTACACCCGCTAACAATACCGCTCGAAACTGAAGGACATCACGCCGCGGACCTTTCCGCCAGCCCTCCAGCCGACCCTGTCTGGCGGTAGCTAATACTCGCCAAGGCGCTTAGGGTTGTATTTTTTGGGAGCTGGAACGGGATGGGGGAGGAGCAGGTTGAGCGCCGGCTAGCAGCCATATTGGCCGCTGACGTAGTGGGCTACAGCCGGCTTATGGAGGCCAACGAAGAGCGCACCATGAGCGTGCTGAAGCAACATCGCCGTCAGTTCTTCGATCCTACCATGGCCAAGCATGGCGGGCGCATCTTCAAGGCGATGGGCGACGGCTTCCTGGTCGAGTTCGGCAGCGTGATAAATGCAGCCCGCTGTGCGGTCGAAATCCAGCGCGGCATGGTGGATCGCAATGTCGCGACGCCCGAAGACCGCCACATCAAGTTCCGCATCGGCATCAATGTCGGAGACGTAATCGTCGATGGCGACGACTTCTTTGGCGACGGTGTCAACATGGCGGCGCGGCTGGAGAGCCTGGCTAGTCCTGGCGGGATTGCTTGCTCGGCAGCGGCGCGCAACCAGGTCGGCAACAAACTCGAAATCGAGTTTCTCGATCAGGGCGAGAAGACCGTCAAGAACATCGCCAAGCCGGTACATGTCTATTTTATCAACATGGCAGAGGCCATCTCACCCGGTGTATCCCTGGCCGGATCTGCTGTGCAACCCGGGGCGCGGAATGACAGGCCTTCGGTGGCGGTGCTACCTTTTGCCAACATGAGCAGCGACCCCGAGCAGGAGTTTTTCAGCGACGGCATCACCGAAGACATCATTACCGATCTTTCGAACGTCTCGGGCCTGTTCGTGCTCAGCCGCAACACAGTCTTTACCTACAAGGGCAAGTCACTGAATCTGGAACAGATCGCCAGGCAGCTTGGCGTCTCCTATGTCGTCGAAGGCAGCGTCCGCAAGGCCGGCACCAAAGTGCGGATCACCGCGCAATTGATCGAAGGGGCAACCGACGGCCATTTGTGGGCGGCGCGTTACGACCGCGACCTCTCTGATATTTTCGCCGTTCAGGACGAGATCACCAAAACCATTGTCGAGCAGCTCAAGGTCAAGCTCCTGCCGGAGGAAAAAAAGGCCATCGAGCAGGCGCCAACCAATAGTGTCGAGGCCTACACACTCTATCTGCGAGGCCGGCAGTTTTTTGTCATGCAGACAAAATCTTCCCTGATTCTGAGCCGAAAGAGGTTCGCGCGAGCGGTTGAACTTGATCCCAACTACGCACGCGCATACGCCGGAATGGCTAATTGCGATACCCGTCTCAAAGCAGTTCACGGTGTGAAGATTCCTGTTGACGAAATTCTGGCCCTTACCACCAAAGCGCTGGAGATTGATCCCAATCTGGCGGAAGCAGAAGCAGCGCGTGGCTATGCGTTGATGGGTGCCGAACGCCGGGACGAGGCGATCACTGCCTTCGAGCGGGGCCTGCAACTCGGTCCAGACTGCTATGAGGCCAATCAGTTGTATGCAGAATGCTTATTTACCTGCGGTGAATTTGAGCAATCAGTAAAATACTATTCACGGGCACTTGAGATTCAACCCGAGGATTTTTGGTCACCACTTGTACTTCAAGAGGTTTTTCACTCTCTAGGGCGCCCCGAAGAAAGCCTAAAATATGCGCGAATCGGACTTAAGCGAGCCGAGGAAGCGCTTCGGCGTCATCCAGAAAGCTCAAAACCAGCACAGCTAGGTGCGTGCTCCCTGGCACGGTTAGGTGAAAACGATAGAGCAAAGGAATGGCTGGAGCGAGCGCTTGCAATCGATCCAGACGACAATTTAGTCCGCTACAATGCCGCTTGCACATATGCGCTATTAGGTGAATTCGATGCAGCTATCGACATCTTGGAAACGCTACTGCCGCAGTTTGGGTCTGACATGAAGCTGTGGTTCAAGAATGATTCCGATCTCGAATCCATCCGCAATCATCCGCGCTATCCGCAGTTGATTGCACTTGCCGTTTAGAATCCCGCCACCTTGTTGGCGCTTGCTCGTGTCACTCGTTTTGAGCTGCTGCCGGTATCACGGACACCTTGACGTCCTCCCGATTTCTTCCTCCGGTTCGAATGAGAGTTTTCCGGTAATGTGACCCTTGACGCTGAAGGAGCATACCGTGAAGAAGAGTCGAAATAATGAGGAGCAGAATGTCCCCCGAACGCATTCAGAGGCTCGATGAGATCGGGTTCGTCTGGAAAGCTGGTTAGCCAGATTGGCACAACAAGCCCGGATGTTGACCATCTGGCAACCAACGAACGTCCGCTATCAACGGCGGCATTCTGACTCGGGAACGACCGAAAAGTTGTCGCAAGCGGACATGCGTTTCTCCCCATTGCCTCCGCGCTAACCCTCCAGCATAAAGCCCGTGGCGCCGCTACGCACGGCGCTGGGGTATGATAGCCCCTTGATAAACGGTTGGGTTGCACGTTGCCGCCTACACATCCTTGCACCTTATGGTCGGGGAGCCTGTGACGCATGTCCAGGGTTCTCGGATCTAAAGGTCACAGGAGCCGCTTTATCACGGTTTATCATCTCCCCGATCAAAGGATTGGATGTGAAGTCGACAAGCGGGGGCGCCCGCTGTTCGACTTTCGGGAGAGTTTGTATGCCCAAGGGACAATCTTACGCGCTGACGGGGACGTTGTGGCGTTCCGAACTTATTCCTCATCTTCGCCTGTATGCGCTCCACCTGCCCGATGGCGGCTGGCTTCTCGATACGCCGCGCCGCGTCGATCATCTGATCGGGCGGCGGGTGCATATCGAAGGGACGCGCTGGGACTTCGCGATCATCAATGTCGACCGCATCTGGGCCGTCGGAGACTCGCGACCACTCCTCTGGCGTGAGCGGTTGGCGCGGATGATGCGGCGGCGCCCGCTCTGACATCCTCCCTGAAGCACAGCTTCGGGGAGGAGAGCGTTCTGTTTAATCCGCTTGAATAATAGGATTTCGCCTGCCAGCGTCCTGCCATGTTCGATGCGCTACTCTGTTCCGTCTCGCAACTCGCCGTTACTGGCACTGCATACGTGTGTGATCGATTTCGGCGATCGCGATGCCGAAACAAAAGGGAGGGTTTCCGCGCAATGGACACCCACAACTTAAGCGCGCACCAATCGACACATCCGATCACAGGAGCCTTTGCATGATCATCGCCGTTGATGGCCCCGCTGCGTCGGGCAAGGGGACGATTGCCCGGGCGCTTGCGGCGCATTTCGGTTTGCCGCACCTCGACACCGGGTTGCTCTACCGGGCGGTCGGCGTGGCGACGGTGCGGGCGGGGGGCGATCCGGCTGTCGAGGGTGATGCCGCGGCGGCCTGTGGCTTTGACGACGCGTTGCTCGCCGATCCTGCGCTCAGGAACGAAATGGCAGGCGGCTTTGCCTCGCGCGTGTCGGTCCATCCCGCCGTCCGGACCGCGCTCCTCCAGCGCCAGCGCGATTTTGCCTCGCAACCCGGTGGGGCGGTCCTTGACGGGCGGGACATCGGGACGGTGATCGTGCCGGGGGCTGATGCGAAACTGTTTGTGACGGCCACCCCCGAAGTCCGCGCGCGACGCCGCCAGCTTGACGATTATGCGCGCGACTATCCCGCGATCCTTGCCGAGATTCTCTCTCGCGACGAGCGTGATTCAAGACGTGCCGATGCGCCGATGCGGCGGGCCGAGGATGCGGACTTGCTCGATACGACCGATTTGACTATAGGCGCCGCCATCCAGCGGGCGATTGCGCTCGTGGAGGCCCGGATCCGGCCCTGATCGCTGCCCTGAACAACAAGGCGCGTTCACCCAGACACTCCGTCCCCCGCGTGTTCCTTCAAACAATGGATGCTGTGCGGGCATGCGGCCCGCATGGCGGATCGGCCACAAGACCAGCGGAACCAACCGCTCGGCCGGAAATATTGTTACAGGAATTCTCCTCTATGGCCTCATTGGCAAACCCGACGCGCGATGATTTTGCCGCGCTCCTCAACGAATCTCTCGGTGGCGAAGACCAAGGCTTTGAAGGCCGCGTGGTCAAGGGCACCGTTACCGCGATCGAAAACGATCATGCCGTCATCGATGTGGGCCTG
>JANLST010000249.1:0-3494 GCA_031362505.1 Sphingomonadales bacterium | reverse complement strand
GAGCTTGGCCGAAGGGACGGCAATGCGGTAATGGCACGACATGGCTGTTTCGAGCCCACCACCAAGAGCGGTGCCGTGAATTGCGGCGACGATCGGCTTAGATGCGCCTTCCATCATGTTCAGGACTTCGTTGAAATCCGGGCCGCGGGGCGGCTTTCCGAATTCGGTGATGTCTGCGCCTGCGATAAAGGTCCGTCCCGCACAGCGCAGCACCATCGCCTTGACGGCTGGATCGGCCATGCCTTCTTCAAAACCAGCCTTCAACCCTTCGCGGACATGCCATGAAAGCGAGTTGACCGGTGGATTGTCGACGAGGATGACTAGTACGTCATCATGGCGTTGTGTGGTGACAGATTGCATGTTTCTTCTCCAAAAATCAGGCGGCAAGTGCCGCATACAACATGTTCTTGATTTCCCTGCGAATGGGGTAGCTTGATGACGGCATCAACTGCGTCATGAACACCATCGCGATATGTTCGACCGGATCGATAAAGAATCCCGTCGAATACATTCCGCCCCAGAAAAACTCTCCCTGCGAACAAATTGTCATCGTCGCTGCGGGGTCGATGATCTGCGCGAAACCAAGCCCGAATCCGGTGCCCGCCATTTCCGCCTCGCTGAACAGAGATTTACTGTGCCGGGTCAAGTCACCGCCGCCGGGCAAATGATTGGCCGTCATGATCTCAAGCGTCTTTGGGCTGATGACCTGGTTGCCATCAATCGCTCCGCCGTTCAGCAGCATGCGGCAGAACCGGTGATAGTCGGCCAGTGTCGAGGCAAGGCCACCGCCGCCAGACTGGAACTTGTGGGGCCGTGCCCAGGCGCTGTCGGCACCGGCCTTGTCAGACAGTTTCATTTTCTCGGTCGGGTGCCATGAATAGGCTGCGGGAATGCGGTGGGCATTGTTGGCGGCAACCGTGAAGCCGGTATCGTTCATGCCGAGCGGACCCAGAATGTTGGCCGCAAAATAGTCGCCAAGCGATATCCCCGAAATGCGCGAAACGATGATACCGCACAGGTCAGTGGCGACCGAATAATTCCAGCTGGTCCCAGGATCGAATTCGAGCGGGATCCTTGCCAGCTTGGCGACGAATTCGTCATTGTCGTGCTTGGCCCAATGATCAATTTCATCCTTGCGATAGGCCGCATCGATATTGGAACGTTCCTGAAAACCATAGGTAAAACCGGCTGTATGTCGCATCAGATCGATCACGCGCGGAGGGGTTATGGGCGGGCGGCTGATGAACGGTGTCGCGCCTCCGCCGGCCATAAAGACCCCGAGGTCTTTGAATTCGGGGATGTATTTTGCGATCGGGTCGCTGAGGGCGATGCGTCCCTGCTCGACAAGTTGCATCAGCGCGATCGAGGTGATTGGCTTGGTCATCGACATGATACGGAAGATGGCATCATCCGCCACTCCGGAATGCCAGAGATGCGCGATCTCATCGCCGCGCCCGATCAGCAACGCTGCATGCGGGAGTTTGCCAGTGTCGAGATATTTTGACTGGATATGCGCGTTGATCCGTTCCAGCCGGTCGGGGAGGAAGCCAAGTTCGCGGGGATCGGATAGGCTCAGCATCAGCTTTGCGCTCCTTGGGCAATGGCTTCGGCCTTGGCAAACAGGGCTGGATCAATGGTAATGCCCGACGCCTTTGCATTCTCGGTTACTTGTTCTGGACGGCTTGCCCCGATGATCGCACTCGCCACATTGGGCTCACGCAACACCCAGGCGAGCGCGAATTGTGCAAGGCTGCATCCGGCTTCGGCTGCGAGCGGCTTGATCGCCTCAACGGCTTCAAGCAGTTCGGGGACCATCCAGCGCCCCATGAACCCGCCCATCTCGCTGCTCGCCGCGCGGCTATCCGCTGGCGGCGGCGTGTCCTTGCTGTATTTGCCAGTCAGCAGCCCTTGGGCAAGAGGAGACCAGACGATTTGCGAAATGCCATTCGCCGCGCACAAGGGGATCACGCCTTTTTCCGGCCTCCGCCAGAGCAGCGAATATTGCGGCTGGCTCGACACGAATTTGACGGTATTTGGCACTGCGAGGCCGTCACGAATATTCTGCGGCGACCATTCCGAAAATCCGATCGCACGTGCCTTGCCTGAGCGAACAACTTCAGAGAGCGCGTCCATCGTTTCTTCGATGGGTGTTTCGGTGTCATAGCGGTGGCACTGATAGAGATCGAGATAATCGGTCTGCAATCGCGTCAATGAACCGTCGATCTGCTTTATGATTTGGGCGCGCGACAGTCCCTTGTCCGTGTCCGACATCGGGAAGTAGAGCTTGGTTGCCATCACATAACTATCGCGCGGACGGCCTTTTAGAGCGTCCCCCAAAAATGTTTCTGCGGATCCCCGGCCATAGGCATTGGCCGTGTCGATGAAATTGATGCCCTCGTCAAAAGCCCTGTCGACGCAGGCTCTCGCCGCGCTGGTATCAACCCCCACGCCATAGGTCAGCCAGCTGCCGAGGCAGATTTCCGTGACCATGATCCCGCTATCGCCAAGCTCGCGCATTTTCATAGGATTATACCGCCGTCTGGCCAGTGAGCTGCCGCGTCACCGGGTGTGAAGAAGAGAGACCACCGTCGACCGCTATTGCCTGCCCATTCACATAGCTTGCCTGGTCGGAGGCGAGGAACAGGGCAACATTTGCCAGTTCGTCTGGCTGCGCCGCACGGCGCAGCGGATTGAGACGGCCGACCTTGTGCATCACATCCTTGGATTTGGCATAGTCAAAGGTCGGCTTGGTCATGCCGGTCTCGGTCAGGCCGGGGCAGATAGCGTTGCAGCGCACACCCGTTTCTGAAAGTTGCTGGGCGGTGACCTTGGCAAGGTTGATCACGCCGGCCTTCGATGCCGAATAGGCGGGCCCGCCCGCACCCGAGCGAATACCTGCGACACTTGCAGTCAGGATGATCGATCCGCCTTTGCCCGCATCGGCCATCGCCTTGCCGGCATGCTTGGCCATCAACCAAGGCCCGATCAGGTTGACCCGCAGGATCTCGGTCCATTCTTCGGGAGTCAAATCGAAGATACCGGCCATGCCACCACCAATGCCGGCATTGGCAAAGGCAACATCGAGGCCCCCATAAGTTGAAAGCGCGGTTTCAACGAGCTTTTTGACATCGGCTTCGAGGCCGGCATCAATCTGTAGCGCGGTTACGGTGCCGCCTGCATCCGCCACCATTTGCGCGGTTTCGTGCACGGCTTCGGTTTTGTCGCCGATGACGAGCTTCGCGCCTTCAGCGGCAAAACGCTTTGCGCTGGCCCGGCCAATGCCCGAACCCGCACCCGTTATGATCGCGATCTTTCCTTCAAGCGCGCCCATCATGCACCTCCACTGATTGTTACGCCGCCATCGCAGACGATGGTCTGGCCCGTTGTAAAAGCGCCGGCGCGCGAGGCGAGGAAGACTGCAGCCCCGGCAATTTCGTTCGGCTCACCGATCCGCTTCAGACAGGCAGAGGCGGTTGAGACCTTCAGTGTGTCAG
>JANLST010000237.1:0-4660 GCA_031362505.1 Sphingomonadales bacterium | reverse complement strand
CGCAACCTGTCCGGTCATACGGTCGAGGCCTTCTGGCATGCCGTCCGCCACGCGCGGCCGGCAACGATCGGGCTCAATTGCTCCTTCGGGGCCGAGCAGCTTCGCCCACATGTCCGCACGCTGTCCGCGATCGCCGATACGCTGATCATGGTCTATCCCAATGCCGGGTTGCCCAACGATCTTGGAGCCTATGACGAACTGCCGCAGGAGACGGCGGCACTGGTCAGCGACTGGGCGGTCGACGGACATGTCAACATTCTGGGTGGTTGCTGTGGTTCAACGCCAGAGCATATCGCCGCTATTGCGAGGGCGGTCGACGGCGTCGCGCCGCGCCAACTCAGGCAGCCACCGATCGTCACCCGGCTTGCCGGTCTCGAACCAATGATTCTTGCTGCCTGATCGACCATGATGACCGAAAAGACTGCCACTTTCGTCAATATCGGCGAACGCACCAACGTTACCGGCTCGGCAGCGTTCAAGAAGCTCATCATGGCGGATGACTATGCCAAAGCGGTCGAGGTCGCCCGCCAGCAAGTCGAAAATGGTGCGCAGATCATCGATATCAACATGGATGAAGGCCTGCTCGACGCGCATCATGCGATGACGACCTTTCTGAAGCTGATCTCTGCAGAACCCGATATCGCCCGCGTGCCGTTCATGATCGACAGTTCCAAATGGTCGGTGATCGAAGCAGGGCTAAAATGTGTCTCGGGCAAGCCAATCGTCAATTCGATCAGCATGAAGGAAGGCGAGGCACAATTCCTTGAGCATGCGCGCAAATGTATGGCCTATGGAGCGGCAGTCGTGGTCATGGCGTTCGACGAAAAGGGTCAGGCCGACACAAAGGCGCGCAAGGTTGAGATTTGTGAGCGCGCCTACACCCTTCTGACCGGGATCGGCTTTCCGCCGGAAGATATCATCTTCGATCCCAACATTTTCGCCATCGCGACGGGGATTGAGGAGCACAATAATTACGGCGTCGATTTTATCGAGGCCGCTCGCGAAATCAGGGCGCGTTGCCCGCACGTCCATATTTCGGGTGGGTTGTCCAACCTGTCGTTCAGCTTCCGGGGCAACGAACCGGTCCGCCGGGCGATGCACTCGATCTTCCTGTTTCATGCCATCCCCGCGGGAATGGACATGGGCATCGTCAACGCCGGGCAGCTCGACATTTACGATGCGATTGATCCGGAACTGCGTGAAGCCTGTGAGGATGTGATCCTCAACCGCCCCCAGCGCCATCCCGGCGAAACACCAACCGAACGGCTTGTGACACTCGCTGAACGCTTCAGGGGTACCGATGCGGTCGCCGAGAAGGCCGCGGAGGAATGGCGGGGTTGGAACGTATCCAAGCGGCTCGAACATGCGCTGGTCAAAGGCATCGATGCCTATATTGTCGACGACACCGAGGAAGCACGACAGGCCGCTGGCCGCCCGATCGAAGTGATCGAAGGTCCTTTGATGGACGGAATGAACGTGGTTGGAGACTTGTTTGGATCTGGCAAGATGTTCTTGCCACAGGTCGTCAAGTCGGCACGAGTGATGAAGAAGGCCGTTGCACACCTTATCCCGTTTATCGAGGCCTCGAAAGAACCTGGGGCGAAGGCGAAGGGGCGGATCATCATGGCCACCGTCAAGGGTGACGTTCACGATATCGGCAAGAACATTGTCGGCGTCGTGCTTCAGTGCAATGGCTATGAAGTCATCGATTTGGGCGTAATGGTGGCATGGTCGGACATCCTCAAATCCGCCAAGGAAAATGATGCCGACATGGTCGGACTTTCCGGCCTGATCACGCCCTCGCTAGATGAAATGGTGACGGTGGCCGAAGAAATGCAGCGCGCCGGATTTACCATCCCGTTGCTCATTGGCGGCGCGACCACATCCAAAGTCCATACCGCGCTTCGTATCGATCCGGCCTATAAGGGCCCCGTGGTGCACGTCCTCGATGCCAGCCGTGCAGTAGGTGTTGCATCAACGCTGCTGTCAGACACGCAGCGCGATCCGTTTGTCGAGGCCACTGCCGCGGATTACCGGCATGTTCGGGACATCCGAGAGGGCAAGGGGCAGAATCCGCTCGTGCCGATTGCCGACGCGCGCGCCAACAGTTTCAAGATCGATGAATCGCACAAGCCCGCGCCGCCCGACCAGCCCGGCGTTCACGTGTTCAAAGATTGGGATCTGGCCGAGCTACGCGAGATCATCGACTGGACGCCCTTTTTTCGCGCATGGGAGCTGGCAGGCAACTATCCGGCAATTCTTTCCGACCCGATCGTGGGGGAAAGCGCCTCCAGCCTGTTTGCCGATGCCCAGGCGATGCTTGACCAGATCATTGGCGAAAAGTGGCTGACAGCCAAAGGCGTGGCTGGCCTCTGGCCGTGCCGGCGTGAGGGTGACGATGTGATCCTCCATATGGATGATGAAAGCCATGTCCGCATTCCGTTCTTGCGCCAGCAGATTGCGAAGCGCGAAGGCCGTGCCAATATGTGCCTCGCTGACTTTGTCAGTCATGATGGGGATTGGATTGGAGGTTTCGCAGTCGGCATCCACGGAATCGATGCGCATATCGCCCGGTTCAAGTCGGCGCATGACGATTATTCCGACATTTTGCTGAAGGCACTGGCGGACCGCTTTGCCGAAGCCTTTGCCGAAGCGCTTCATCGCCATGTCCGCACAACATTGTGGGGGTATGCCCCGCACGAACAGTTGACGAACGAGGCGCTGATCCGTGAGCAATACCGCGGCATCCGTCCAGCGCCGGGCTATCCCGCTTGTCCCGACCATAGTCTGAAGCCGATCCTGTTCGACTTGCTCAAGGCGACTGACAGTACGGGCATTACGCTGACCGAAAGTTTCGCGATGCTGCCGACTGCGGCCGTTTCAGGTTTCTATTTTGGCCATCCCCAGGCTGAATATTTTGGCGTCGCCCGCATCGGAACAGACCAGCGCGATGAATATGCCGAGCGTCGTGGTGTGGATCTGGAAACGGCAACCCGCTGGTTGCGGCCCAATCTGGATTAGGGAGGTTTGCCGCCGCTCTATTTCCATGAATTGGCAGCTGAAAAATCTTCCGTAGCGTCATTAGGCATTTGTCAAAGTTTACCGCCTATTCACCCTGATAAGTAACCGGACATGTAGTAGTCTCGCATCAGGATTAGGGTTTGAAATGAGCGCATTTGGACGAAGCAGTGGCCCAAACGGGCCGGGCGGCAATCGCCCCTCCTTCGGCGTTGCGCGTCCAATGCAGGGCGGTGGAAGCGCACCAAAGCGCGGCGACGAACCGCCGGTTGGCGGCACACAGTTTCCCCCGATCGATTCCGCTCCGTTTCCCAGCCGCGATGATGAACCGACAGCACCCGTCGAAAAAATGGATGCCATGCAGCGGCTGTCCGATCGTGAAAACGCGCTCGATGCGCCGCAACCAAAGGCAGAAGGATTTGAAGCCTCGGTTCACAAAATCAAGGAACAGGTGCTACCGCGCTTGCTGGAGCGCATCGACCCAGAAGCCGCCGCCACTCTTTCTAAGGATGAACTCGCCGAGGAATTCCGCCCGATCATCGGCGAAGTTCTTGCCGAGCTGAAACTGACGCTCAATCGGCGCGAGCAATTCGCGCTGGAAAAGGTGCTGGTTGATGAACTGCTCGGCCTGGGTCCGCTCGAGGAGCTACTCAATGATCCGTTGATCACCGACATCATGGTCAATGGCCCTGATCAGACCTATATTGAAAAGAAGGGAAAGCTGTCGATCGCGCCGATCCAATTCCGCGACGAAGCCCACCTATTCCAGATTGCACAGCGCATCGTCAACGGTGTCGGCCGCCGTGTCGACCAGACGACCCCGCTCGCCGATGCCCGTTTGAAAGATGGCTCACGCGTCAACGTGATCGTACCGCCACTGTCTTTGCGCGGCACCGCGATCTCGATTCGTAAATTCTCCGCAAAGCCGATTACACTCGACATGATGGCCAAGGGCGGATCGATGTCCGAACGCATGGCAACCTGCCTCAAGATAGCAGGTGCCTGCCGTTTCAATATCGTCATCTCCGGAGGTACCGGTTCAGGCAAGACGACCATGCTCAATGCGCTGTCGAAGATGATTGACCCGGGCGAGCGCGTTCTGACGATCGAGGATGCCGCCGAACTTCGCCTGCAGCAACCGCATTGGCTCCCGCTCGAAACGCGACCAGCCAACCTTGAAGGTCAGGGCGCGATCACCATTCGCGATCTTGTCGTGAACGCGTTGCGTATGCGTCCCGATCGCATCATTCTGGGCGAAATTCGCGGGCCGGAGTGTTTCGATCTTCTGGCCGCGATGAACACGGGCCATGATGGCTCGATGTGTACGCTTCACTCCAACAGTCCGCGCGAAGCGCTCGGTCGTATGGAAAACATGGTCATGATGTCGGATATCAAGGTCCCGAAGGAAGCCATTTCGCGCCAGATCGCCGATTCGGTCGATCTCATCATTCAGGTGAAGCGTTTGCGCGACGGTTCGCGGCGGATCACCAACATCACCGAGGTGATCGGCATGGAAGGTCCGGTGATCGTCACGCAGGAACTGTTCAAGTTCGAATATATTTCGGAAGATGCCGACGGCAGGATTGTCGGCGAATACCGCGCGATGGGCTTGCGCCCCTATACGCTCGACAAGGCCAAGCAA
>JANLST010000233.1:0-2998 GCA_031362505.1 Sphingomonadales bacterium | reverse complement strand
TTCGCGGAAATCCTCAAGGCATTGGAGGATGGCGCGGAAATGCCGTTTGCGCATGATGCGGATTACATTTCACCCAAGGAGCACGATCATCACTAACCTGCCAATGAGCTGCACTCTCATCACCGCAAACCGTAACTATTCGAGCTGGTCGCTGCGCCCTTGGCTCCTGATGAAGGGGCTGGACATTCCATTTGCGGATCGCATTGAACCTTTTGCCAACGCGACCAATTATGAAGCATTTCGGGTCTTCTCTCCGACCGGGCAGGTGCCGGTGCTGATCGATGGCGAGCGCACGGTTTATGATTCGATTGGAATCACGCTGTATCTGGCCGATCGCCATGAAGGCGTCTGGCCCAAGGACGAAGCAGCGCGGGTCTGGGCACAATGCGCTGCCGCCGAAATGCATGGCGGCTTTTCTGCGCTGCGCAACGATTGCCCGATGAATGTCGGCGTCCGCGTCCGGCCCAAGCCGATGACCGATGCGTTGCAAGCCAATGTCGCGCGCCTTCGCGAACTTTGGCATGACGGCCTGACCCGCTTTGGTGGACCCTATCTGGCTGGTCCGGAATTCTGCGCAGCAGACGCCTTCTTTGCGCCGGTGGCATGGCGCGTCCGGACCTATGGACTTGATGTCGGCGCTGCGCAGGCTTGGGTGGATCATATCATCGCCCATCCAGCGATGGAGCAATGGGAGCGCGAGGCCCTTACTGAAAGCTGGCGCGAAGTCGGGCACGAAGACGAACTGCGCGCCAGTGGCGAGGTCATTGCCGATTACCGGACCGGCTGATCTTCTCCAGCGATCAACGGCAGCCAGCGGCGAAACGACCAATCAACCAAAAAGATGGCCAGTGCCGTCAATCCCAGCCCGGCGACGATATCCACGACATAGTGCCAGCGCGTAGCCACGGCTTCGATCATGATGAATCCAAACAGCGGCAAATAAAACCAGCACAAGTGCCGATCATGTTTCCAGGCAAAATAAACAAAGACTGCAGATGACGCCACATGGAGCGACGGCATCGCGGCAAGGCCGGTCGCCAAAAACTCGGATCCTTCGGTCCGGAACCAGGAAACGCCGCCGTGCAGCGCCGCGTCATGTGCTGCCAGCATGAATATCTGGCGGTGCGTCTCCAGCGCATTGACCCCGGGTTCGTAAATGAAGGGCCCAAGCGCCGGAGTGATCAGATAGCTGAGGCCTCCGAGGACATGAACCAGCATTGCGGTCAGGATCATCTTGCGAAAGACGAGGAACGAGCGGGACGAATGAACGATGATGCTGCTGACAAACATGGCGAGAAAGGCGAACAGGTAGAGCCAGTCAACCGGGCCAATGATTGCCGCAAGCCCGTTGTGAAACCAAATTGAGCCAGTAATCACAGGGCGCAGCATTTCATCAATCCGCCAGAATTCCTCGTCCCAAAGCGAGGGATTGATCGCATGCACCCATAATTTGATGTTGAAGTGCGTAATCAGGATCGCGCCATATGCGATCAGGGCTGTCGCGAAATAGAGCGTCCGTCCTGCCTTTTGCGTCAGAAGCATGATCAACAGACCCGCCGCAACAACAAACATCGGTATCAGATTGCCCAAACCGGTAAACGCAAGCGATTTGCTTGCCGGAAGGCTTATAGGCAGTCCGCAGTAGAGGCTGATAAGAAAACCGATCAGCACAAACGCAGATGCAAGAAGGATTTCCGGCAAGGGTAACCGGGTTCGAAGTCTGGTCCCTTTGGATGCCGAGATTGTCGGAACCGGGATTGATCCCGAAATTTCAACCCTACTCGACATTGGACGTTCCGAATCGCGACAATTTTGGCTTTGACGACACGGACATAGGGAAACCGCCGGGGCATTGCCAACAATTATGACGTTAAGGTTACAGTTGGCCGGTTCATACCCACGCAACTTTCGTACGCGATGCGCCGGAATGGCAACACAATAGTCTTTCCACCTTGCCTTTCGGAACCGCACCGTTAAGCGGCGGGCCATGGCTTCACGACCCCGCACGCTCTACGAAAAGATCTGGGATGCCCATGTCATCGACAGGCGCACCGATGGCACGTGTCTGATCTTCATTGATCGACATCTCGTGCATGAAGTCACGAGCCCACAGGCATTCGAAGGCTTGAGAGTCGCCGGCCGGACGGTACGTCGCCCTGATCTGACGCTGGCGGTCCCCGATCACAATCTTCCGACCACGGCGCGGACCGACGGCAAGGGGAACCGGTTGCCAATCGCCGACGCGGAAAGCGCACAGCAACTGGCAGCGCTGGAAAAAAATGCCCCGGATTTCGGCATCCGCTATATCGGTGCGACCGAACGCGAACAGGGCATTGTCCATGTGGTGGGGCCGGAACAGGGATTCTCGCTTCCCGGTACGACGATTGTCTGCGGTGACAGCCATACGGCCTGTCATGGAGGGTTGGGCGCACTGGCGTTCGGCATTGGGACGTCCGAGGTCGAGCATGTCCTGGCCACCCAGACCCTTTTGCTTGCGCAATCCAAGTCTATGGAAGTGCGGGTCGAAGGTCAGCTTGGCCCCGGTGTGACAGCCAAGGATCTTGTGCTGGAAATCATCGGGCGCATCGGGGCTGCCGGCGGCAATGGTCATGTTATCGAATATACCGGAGCGGCGATCCGCGCTCTTTCTGTTGAAGGCCGGCTGACCATCTCGAACATGTCAATCGAAGGGGGCGCACGCGCAGGCCTGATCGCGCCTGACGATGTGACGTTCGCCTATCTCAAGGGGCGCCCTATGGCACCCAAAGGGGATCAATGGGATGCGGCGGTGGACTATTGGCGCACTCTGGTCACCGATCCCGGTGCGACATATGACAAGGTCGTCGTAATCGATGCTGCCGTGATCGCCCCGAACGTGACTTGGGGGACATCGCCCGAGGACGTCGTTCCGATCACAGGCGCGGTTCCCGATCCGATGAGTTTCACTGATCCGTCGAAACAGGCCGCTGCGCGGAAATCGCTCGACTATATGGGCCTC
>JANLST010000225.1:0-2427 GCA_031362505.1 Sphingomonadales bacterium | reverse complement strand
CTTCCTGTGTTGCTTCGGCCTTTTTGAGCAGATGAAGGTCTACAAAGGGACCTTTCCAGACGGAACGGGCCATGACTACCTCTTCTTCTTCGCGTGACGTGACCGGATGATCATCTTGTCAGTCGATTTGTTGGAACGGGTACGAGCACCCTTGGTTGGCTTGCCCCATGGCGTAACCGGATGGCGGCCACCCGAGGTCCGGCCTTCGCCACCGCCATGCGGATGGTCGACCGGGTTCTTGGCAACGCCCCGGGTCAGCGGGCGGATGCCCTTCCAGCGGTTGCGGCCAGCTTTCGCCAGATTGGTGTTGCCATTGTCAGGGTTTGAAACGGCACCGACTGTCGCCATGCAGTCGGAACGAATATAACGCTGTTCACCCGAATTCAGGCGAACAATCACCATCCCGCGGTCACGACCAACAACTTGCACATAAGTGCCTGCCGAACGTGCGATCTGGCCACCCTTGCCCGGCTTCATCTCCACGTTGTGGACGATCGTACCGACAGGCATCTGACCGAGTTCCATGGCGTTACCCGGCTTTACGTCGGTCTTTTTGCCAGCAACAACCTTGTCGCCGGGGGCAAGACGCTGCGGCGCCAGGATATAGGCCAGTTCCTCGTCCGGGTATTTTACCAGTGCAATGAACGCCGTGCGGTTGGGATCATATTCCAACCGCTCGACCGTCGCTTCCACGTCCCATTTGCGACGCTTGAAGTCGATGATGCGGTAGCGCTGCTTATGACCGCCAGCGATGCCACGCGAGGTGACATGGCCCTTGTTGTTGCGGCCACCCGTCTTGCGCTTGCCTTCGGTCAGCGCCTTGACGGGCTTGCCTTTGTGGAGCGCGGAGCGGTCTACAAGGATCAGGCCGCGGCGTGCCGGGCTGGTCGGGTTATAATGTTTGAGTGCCATGGCGCCTAAATCCCCGTGGTCACATCGATCGACTGGCCTTCAGCCAGGCGAACGATCGCTTTCTTGAAGTCCGACCGCGTGTAGGGCGTGCCCTTCCACTTCTTGGTCTTGCCCTTTTGGACGATGGTATTGACGGTCAGAACCTTCACGCTGAACAAGGCTTCAACAGCCGCCTTGATCTGCGGCTTGGTTGCATCGTTCGCGACACGGAACACAACGGCGTTGTGCTCGCTGGCCATCGTCGCCTTTTCGGTGATGTGCGGACCACGCACCACATCATAGTGGCGAATGTCGACCGCCGTTACGGTTTGTTTCTTAGCCATTGAACCGTGCCTCCAGCTTTTCGACCGCCGCACGGGTCAGAACCAAGGTTTCATGCTTCAGAATGTCATAGACATTGGCGCCCGCCGCCGGGAGGACGTTTACGCCCACCAGATTGGAGGATGCGCTGGCGAAGCTTGTTTCGACCGCATCGCCATCGATAACCAGCGCCGTCCTTCCAAGGCCGAGCTTCATCCAGGCGCCAAAGAGCGCCTTGGTCTTGCCGTCCTTGACGGTCAGGCTGTCCATCACGATCAAGGTACCAGCCTTGGCCTTCGCCGACAGGGCCATTTTCAGGCCAAGCGCGCGGATCTTCTTGTTGAGCGAGGGGTTGAAGTCACGGACGCGAGGGCCGTGGGCCTTGCCACCACCAACAAAGATCGGAGAGCGACGGTTGCCGTGACGGGCCGTGCCGCCACCCTTCTGATTGCCGAACTTCTTGCCGGTGCGGGCGACGTCGGCGCGCTCACGAGCGCCACGGGCAGTGCCGCGGGCCTTTTCAAGCTGCCAGGTGACAACGCGATGGAGAATGTCGGCGCGGGGCTCAACGCCAAACACGTCATCCGACAATTCAATGTCGCCTTTTCCCTTGGCGTCGAGAGTCTGAACCTTGAGTTTCATGCTCAGCCCTCCTTGGTTTCATGAGCTTCAGGAGCGGCGGGCGCTTCATCGGCGGGGGTTTCAATTGCGACGGGCGCTTCGGCAACGGCTTCGACCGGGGTCTCTACCACTGCTTCTTCGACCAGAACTTCCTGCTCAACCACCGGAGCGGCATCGCTCTTGATCGACGCAGGGTAAGGCGCATCGGCGGGGCGATCGATCTTCACCGCATCGCTCACCATAAGCCAGGTGCCCTTTGATCCAGGAACCGAACCCTTGACGAAAATCAGGCCGCGCTCGACATCCGTCAGAACGATCTCGAGATTCTGCTGGGTGCGCTGGCGATCACCCATGTGGCCGGCCATCTTCTTGTTCTTGAACACCTTTCCGGGATCCTGGCGTTGGCCAGTCGAACCGTGCGAACGGTGGGAGACCGAAACACCGTGGGTGGCGCGCAAGCCGCCAAAGTTCCAGCGCTTCATCGCACCCGCAAAGCCCTTGCCCTGGGTATGGCCGGCGATATCGACGAATTGGCCGGGAATGAAATGATCGGCGGAAATTTCGGCTCCGACATCAACCAGTGCATCATCCGAC